>WLIH01000017.1 GCA_009702305.1 Actinomycetota bacterium
TCGACGATGAGGATCTGCCACCGGCGACCGACCGGGGCGAGCGCGGCCCGACGCACCAGGTCGCGGACCTCGTCGACGCCGATCGAGAGCTTCTCGGTGCGGATGACGGAGACGTCGGCGTGCGAGCCGGCCAGCACGGTGCGGCACGAGTGGCACTCACCGCAGCCGGCCTCGTCGCACTCGAGCGCAGCAGCGAAGGCGACGGCGGCGTTGGAGCGCCCCGAGCCCGGAGGGCCGGTGATCAGCCAGGCGTGGCTCATCCCGTGACCGCGGGCGGCCTCGCCGAGCGCCTCGATCGCGCGCGGCTGGCCGACCAGACGCTCCCAGACGGTCGTCATCGGCGAGCCCGCTCGAGCAGGGGCTCGACGCGCTGCCGGATGGCGGCCGCGAGCTCGTCGATGCTGGCGCGGGCGTCGAGCACCAGATAGTGCTCGGGGTCGGCCGACGCCATCGTGACGAACGCCGAGCGCACCCGCTGGTGGAACTCCAGCGACTCGCCCTCGATCCGGTCGCGCCCCTCGAAGCGACCCAGCCCCGCGGCCGGCTCGAGGTCGAGCACCACGGTGAGGTGGGGGCGCAGGTCGCCGGTGGCCCAGCGGGCGACGGCCTCGACCTCGGCGACCGGCAGCGTGCGGCCGGCGCCCTGGTAGGCCAGGGTGGAGTCCACGTAACGATCGGTCACGACCACCGCGCCACGCGTCAACGCCGGCCGCACGAGCGTGTCGACGTGCTCGGCCTTGTCGGCGGCGTAGAGCAGCACCTCGGTGCGATCGGACAGCGCGCCCGTCTCCGGGCTCAGCACGATGCGCCGCAGCTCCTGGCCGACCGGGGTGTCGCCCGGCTCGAAGGTGAGGACGACGGCGTAGCCATCGGCCTCGAGCCACTCGCGCAGCAGCCGCGACTGCGTCGACTTGCCCGAGCCCTCGCCGCCCTCAAAGCACACGAAGACGCCGCTGTCGGCGTACACCCCCGGGCTGCTCACGCGCCCGAACCTACGGCCCGGCGCCGACAGCCACCAGCCGGGGGTCGCGCGGGCCGTCCATGACCAAGTGACGACCGTCTCGTTGTCCTCTCGTGCGTCGACTCCCCAGCCTGCTCGCGGCCCTGCTCACCGTCCCGGCCGCCCTGTCCACCCTGACCTCCGCGCCCGCCCAGGCGCAGCCGGAGGCGGGAGTGCGCGCGGCGGCGTACACCGTGACGCCGCTGTGGTTCTCGGTGAGCGTCGGCGCGGCCGACGACGAGACCTGCACGATCGACGCCGACCTCTACCTCCCGACCGCCGCGTCCGCCAAGCGACCGGTGCCGGCCGTCCTCACCACCAACGGATTCGGCGGCAGCAAGGCCGACCAGGCCGGTCTCGGCGCGATGTACGCCGCCCGCGGCTACGCCCTGCTCTCCTACTCCGGCCTGGGCTTCGGCGGCTCCAGCTGCCCGATCACCCTCGACGACCCCGACCACGACGGCAAGGCCGCCCGCCAGCTGGTGAGCTATCTCGGCGGTGAGACCGGGCGGGCCTTCCTCGACGCCGGCCTCACCCAGCCCGCTCCCCGCCTGGTGGGCATCCAGCGCGACCGACGAGACCACCTCGGCAAGGTCAGCGCCTTCGACCCGCGCGTCGGCATGGTCGGCGGGTCCTACGGCGGCGGCGCGCAGTTCGCCGCCGCGTCGGTCGACCCGCGCATCGACACCCTGGTCCCGATCATCACGTGGAGCGATCTGTCCTACTCGCTGGCGCCGAACAACACCGACCAGGAGTACGGCGTCAGCACCACGACCCCCGGATCGGCCAAGACCAACTGGGCGGCCGGCTTCTCCGCGCTCGGTGTCGCCGGCGGCCTCACCAACTCCTCCGTCGACCAGACCCGCCTGATCGGCTGCCCGAACTTCCAGCCGTGGGTCTGCACCTCCCTGGTGAGCGCGGCCGCCACCGGCACCCTCGACGCCAGCACCCAGGCGATGCTCCACGACCGATCGGTCGCGGCGTTCTCCGACAGGATCCGGATCCCCACCCTGCTGATCCAGGGCCAGGGCGACACCCTGTTCAACCTCAACGAGGCGGTCGCCAACTACGACGCCCTGCGCGCCAACGGCGTGCCGGTCTCGATGATCTGGGGCAACGGCGGCCACTCGGAGGACTTCCTGCCCGGCGAGATCGACTACACGACACCCGACCCGCGCACGCAGTACCTCACCGGCCGGGTGCTCACGTGGTTCGACCACTACCTCAAGGACCGCAAGGTCAGCACCGGCCCGCGCTTCGCGTTCTACCGCGACTGGGTCGACTTCACCGGCAACGCGCGTCCGGCGTACGCCGCCTCGAAGGTGTACCCGCTGCCCGGCTCGCGCACCTTCTACCTCTCCGGCGCCGACCTGGTGACCGACCGTGGCGCGATCGCGACCGGATCGAGCACCTTCCTCACGCCGCCCGCCGGTGCCCCCACGTCGTTCGACCCGCTCGACGTGGTCGGCTCGGCCCTGCCGGTGCCCGTGCCGGAGCAGGACCTGCCGGGCACCACGGCCAGCTACACGACCGCCGCGCTGACCGCGCCGCTCGACGTCGCGGGCATCCCCCTGCTCGACCTGACCATCTCGGCGCCGGCCGGAGCCCTCGGAGCGCCGACCCTCTTCATCAAGATCCTCGACGTCGACGGGGCCGGCGACGCGACCCTGGTGCGCAACCTCATCGCCCCGGTCCGCGTGCCCGACCCGAGCCAGCCCTTCACCGTGCGGATGCCCGGCATCGTGCACCGCTTCGACACCGGCCACCAGCTCCGGCTCGTCGTCGCCGGCGGGTCCACCAACTACCGCGGGGCACCGCTGCCCGGTGTCGTCACCATCGCCACCGGTGACGCCGGCCAGGCTCTGCGCCTGCCCGTCGCCCGCTGAGTCGGTCTCGCCGGGTCCGCCCGTCGTTGGTCGAGTAGGCGCGCCAGCGCCGTACCGAGACTTGGCACCCCGCCCGCCCGAGGCGGTCTCGATACACCACCTCGCTAGCTCTCGGCGGCACTCGACCAACGAAGGACCCGCCCTCCTCGTTGGTCGAGTAGGCGCGCCAGCACCGTATCGAGACCCGGCGACCCCCGCCCGAGATGGTCTCGATACACCACCTCGCTAGCGCTCGGCGGCACTCGACCAACGAAGGACCGGCCCCCTCGTTGGTCGAGTTGGCGCGCCAGCGCCGTATCGAGACCCAGCACCTCGACCAACGAGAGCCACCCTCCGCCGTGGCGGCAGGATCAGGCCTTCTTGGCCGTGGCCTTCTTCGCGGCGGTCTTCTTGGCGGTCGCCTTCTTCGTGGTCGTCTTCTTCGCGGTCGCCTTCTTGGCCGGGGCCTTCTTCGCGCCCTTCTTGGCCGCCTTCTTCGCCGGGCCGCGCTCGCGCCGCTCGGCCAGCAGCTCGGCGGCGCGCTCGAGGGTGAGGCCCTCGACGGTGTCGTCCTTGCGCAGGGTGGCGTTGTACTCGCCGTCGGTGACGTACTCCCCGAAGCGCCCGGACTTCACGACGACCGGCTGACCGGAGACCGGGTCGTTGCCGAGCTCCTTGAGCGGCGGCGCCGCGGCGGCGCGCCCACGCTGCTTGGGCTGGGCGTAGATCTTGAGCGCCTCGTCGAGACTGATGGTCAGCAGCTGGTCCTCGGCGGTCAACGACCG
This sequence comes from Actinomycetota bacterium, assembly GCA_009702305.1. Classification (GTDB taxonomy): domain Bacteria; phylum Actinomycetota; class Actinomycetes; order Propionibacteriales; family Nocardioidaceae; genus Nocardioides. The sequence goes on from WLIH01000017.1 coordinate 3,651, forward strand.
CGAGTCGGTGCCCTTCTTGAGGTAGGGCCCGTAGCGACCGTTCTGGGCGGTGATCTCCTCGCCGTCCTCGGCGACGCCCACGACCCGCGGCAGCGAGAGCAGCTTGACCGCGTCCTCGAGCGAGATGGTGTCGAGCGACATCGACTTAAAGAGCGAGCCGGTGCGCGGCTTGGCGTTCTTCTTCGCGTCCTCGGGCAGCAGCTCGGTGACGTACGGACCGTAGCGGCCGTTCTTCGCGACGACCTGGAGGCCGGTGTCGGGGTGCACGCCGAGCTGGATCTCTTCGCCGGCGGGATTGGCGAAGAGCTCGGTCGCCTTCTCGATCGTCAGCTCGTCGGGCGGCAGGTCGTCGGGCACGTTGGCGCGTCGACCGACCGGGTTGCCCTCGTCGTCGGGACCCTCGAGGTAGGGGCCGTAGCGCCCGACCCGGAGGTTGATGCCCGACTCGGGACCGCCGATCGGGAAGGTCGCGAGCTCCTTGGCGTCGATGTCGCCGAGCTCGTTGACCAGCGGGTGCAGGCCCTTGACCTTGTCCGAGCCGTAGTAGAACTCGGCGAGCTCGGTGATCCGGTCCTTGCGGCCGCCGGCGATCTCGTCGAGCACGTCCTCGAGGCGCGCGGTGAACTCGTAGGAGATCTGGCGCGGGAAGTGCTCCTCGAGCAGCCGGGTCACCGAGAAGGCCAGCCAGGCCGGGACGAGCGCGGTGCCCTTCTTGTAGACGTAGCCGCGGTTGAGGATGGTGCCGATGATCGAGGCGTACGTCGACGGGCGGCCGATCTCGCGGTCCTCGAGCTCCTTGATCAGCGTCGCCTCCGTGTAGCGCGAGGGCGGCTTGGTCTCGTGGCCGGCGGCCGTCACGCTCGCGGCGGTCACCGCGTCGCCCTCGAGCACGTTGGGCAGCCGCGTCTCGGCGTCGTCCTTCTGCGCACCCTCGTCGGTGCCCTCGACGTAGGCCTTGAGGAAGCCGTGGAAGGTGATCACGCGACCACTGGCGGAGAAGACGACGTCCTCGCCCGAGGATGCCCCGCCACCGAGGCGGATCGTGACCGAGTTGCCGACGGCGTCCTTCATCTGGGAGGCGACCGTGCGCATCCAGATCAACTCGTAGACCCGGAACTGGTCGCCGCTGAGACCGGTCTGCGCCGGGGTGCGGAAGGACTCGCCGGCGGGCCGGATCGCCTCGTGGGCCTCCTGGGCGTTCTTGACCTTGGAGGCGTAGGTGCGCGGCGCGTCGGGGAGGTACTCCGCGCCGTAGAGCTCGCGCACCTGCGAGCGGGCCGCGTCGACCGCGCCGCCCGAGAGGGTGGTGGAGTCGGTGCGCATGTAGGTGATGTAGCCGTTCTCGTAGAGCCGCTGCGCGACCGACATGGTCACCGAGGCGCTCATGCCGAGCTTGCGGCTGGCCTCCTGCTGCAGCGTGGTCGTGCGGAACGGCGCGTACGGCGAGCGGCGGTAGGGCTTGGACTCGACCGAGCGCACGTCGTACGTCGCGTCCTGCAGCGCACTCGCGAGGCTCTCGGCCCGCGATCGGTCGAGGTGCACGACCTTGCCCTCGGAGCCCGCCTTGAGCAGGCCGTCCTGGCCGAAGTCGGAGCCGCGGGCGACCCGGGCGCCGTCGACCGAGTGCAGCTTGGCGGGGAACATCCGCTGCTCGTGCTTGCTGCCGGCGTCGAAGGTGCCCTCGAGGTCCCAGTACGACGCCATCCGGAAGGCGATCCGCTCACGCTCGCGGTCGACGACCAGGCGGGTGGCGACGGACTGCACGCGACCGGCGGACAAGCCCGACATGACCTTGCGCCACAGCACCGGCGAGACCTCGTAGCCGTAGAGGCGGTCCAGGATGCGGCGCGCCTCCTGGGCCTCGACGAGGTCCATGTCGAGCTCGCGGGGGTTGTCGGCGGCGGCGAGGATCGCGGCCTTGGTGATCTCGTGGAAGACCATCCGCTTGACCGGGATGCCCTTCGGCTTCAGCTCGTCGAGCAGATGCCAGGCGATCGCCTCGCCCTCGCGGTCCTCGTCGGTGGCGAGGAAGAGCTCGTCGGCGTCCTTGAGCAGGGACTTGAGCTTGGAGATGTGGGCCTTCTTGTCGCGCGGCACCACGTAGTAGGGCTGGAAGTCGTTGTCGACGTCGACCGCGAGGCGCCCCCACGGCTTGTCCTTGATCTTGGCGGGGGTCTCGGCGGCGCTCTGCGGAAGGTCGCGGATGTGGCCGATGGAGGACTCGACGACGTACCCCGAACCGAGGTACCCGCCGATCGTGCGGGCCTTCGCCGGGGACTCGACGATCACCAACTTGTGTGCCACTGGACGCTCATTCCTCCGCATCAGGGGGTGTGGGCCCGTCAACGAGGAGGCTCACGGCCGAACACGGTAGCGCGTGCACGGACCGGTTGATTCCACGTGTCACGTGCCACGGCTCCCACAGCACGGTACGGGGCACCTGACCGGGCGCCCTGCCGAGCACCCTGTGGAGAGCGTCCGCGGACTGTCGGGAGCCGCTGTCAGCGTGGTCCCACCGACCCCGACGACCCAGGAGCCCCGATGCCCATCGACCCCTTCCCCTACGGCCCCTTCCCGACCACGCGGGAGTGGTACGACGACGATCCGCGCGACGCGACCACCCTCGACCGGCTGACGCATCTCGTCCTGGTGGACGGTCGGCTGGTCGACACCTGGAGCGAGCCGGTCGACGGCACCCGGTGGCAGAGTCATGCCGACCGCTTCGACCGCGAGCTGCGCCGTCCCGAGCCCACGCCGCCGCCCCCGGCGCCGTACGTCCAGGCACTCGACTGGCTCAGCGAGGTGTGCGGCGGGCCCCAGGCCGTCGCGACGCTCTCCTCCGACGCCCTCACCGACGACGCGATCGACCTCCCGACGGAGTACGCCACCCCCGGCGAGCGCACCCGCACCGAAGCCGTCGCCGAGCTGCTCGACGCCGTGGCCGCCCGCAGTTTCGACCCCGAGACGTCGTACGCCTTCCGCCACGCCCTGCTCGCCCTGCAGCGACTCGACCCCGACACGCTGAGCCGTGCCCGCTCGGCAGCCCAGGTCGCCGGCGGCATCTGCTGGGCGGTCGGCAAGGCCAACGGCCTGCTCGCTCCGACCGGGCCGGTGCGGGTCGGCGGCATCCGCGACGCCCTCGGGTGCTCGGCGACCCTGTCGACCAGCGGGGAGATCGTCCGGGCCGGGCTGGTGGGCTTCCGCCGGCGCAGCGATCGATCCCATCTTCTGCCGCGCGGCCTCCCCGATCTGCTACCGCTCGGCCGCGTCGACGTGCTGCTGGGCAGCACCCGGGAGCGCCTGGTCCGGGTGCGCGACCGGGCCGAGGAGGCGCGGACGGCGGCCTGACCACGCGCCGGGTGTGGCGTTGCTCAGACGGAGAGGAAGCCCTCGCGCACCAGGTCGGCCACCACGGGGAGGTAGTCCTCCCTCGTCGCGGCCGGATCCAGGTCGAGCAGCTCGGCCAGCGCGTCGAGGATCTGACCGACCGTCAGCTCCCCGTCGCAGGCTCCCACGAGGCCCGCGACGACGGTGTCGGCCTGGCGGGCACGGCGCAGACCGCGCTGCTGACGCAGCACGATCGTCGACGGGTCCTCGGCCCCGGGAGCACCGAGGCTCTCCTGCTGGACGTCGGAGCGCAGCACCAGCCGGGACTCCGGCCCGACCGGCACCCGCACGGCCTCGCTCCACTCGCCCAGGGCAGGGGCGATGGGCTGTTCGACGTCGTAGGGCCAGGCGAGCAGCTCGCGGGCCGAGCCGCCTCGGCGCAGGTTGATCCAGCCGAAGCCGATCGCCTCGATGCCCTGCTCCTCGAACCACGACAGCCAGGTGTCGTAGCGGTACGCGTAGTCACGGGTCTGCCCGCCCGTGGTGGGGTGCTGGCCGGCGTCCTTGAGCCAGAGCTCGACGTAGGCCGCCGGGTCGATCACCTCGCGCTGCACGACGAGCGCATCGCAGTCGGGGGCGATCCAGGACGCCAGCCGCTCGTCCCAGGGCGTGTCACGGGCGATCACCCAGTTCGCCAGGATCTGGCAGCGCCCACCTTCGGTGAGATGCCGGGGTGCGGCACGCACGATGTCCTCGACCACCCGGTCGCCGGGCAGACCGGAGTCGCGGTAGACCAGGCGCTCCCCGGTCGCGGGTGAGATGACGAACGGCGGGTTGGTCGCGATCAGGTCGAAGCGCTCGCCGCGCACCGGCTCGAAGAACGAGCCGTCGCGCACCTCGACCCGGTCGGCGACGTCGTTCAGCTCGGCGTTGAAGCGGGTCAGCCGCAGGGCGCGCTGGTTGACGTCGGTCGCGACGACGCGCCCGCTGTGCCGCGCGAGGTGCAGCGCCTGCACCCCGCACCCGGTGCCGAGGTCGAGCGAGGTCGCGACCTCGTCGCGCACGGTGAGTTGGGCCAGGGAGGTCGAGGCGGGGCTGATCCCGAGCACGTGATCGGTGCCGACCCTGTTCGCGGAGCCGTCGAGGCCGGGGGTCAGGTCGCTGACGACCCACAGGTGCTCGTCGCCCTCGGCCTGGGCCGTGGCGTAGGGCCGGACGTCGAGGCGGGCGGCGACCTCGCCGACCGACTGCTCGACTAGACCCTCGACCGCCAGTCGGTCGACCAGCCCCGGCAGCGCCGCCTCGGCCGCCGCGAGCGGCACCGGCGTCTGGAGCAGGAAGAGTCGGGCCAGGGTCTCGAGGGGCGTGCCACCGCGGGTGCGACGCAGGCCCGGTGTCGTCTCGTTGCGCGCCAGCGCGTCGTGGGCCAGCGGCCCGAGCAGCTCGGCGACCGCGTCGTAGGTGAAGTCGGCCTGCTGCAGCGCGGCCCGGAGGCGGTGGGGGAGCTCGCTCACGTGCCGAGGGTACGGCCGGACGTCATACGGGCGGGACGTCCCCTTGTCCCATCCGTATGACGTCCGCATCCGCCGCGTGGCCCGATCGGACTAGCCCGTTCGGACTAGGCGGCGAGATCTTCGGTCAGCCTTGCGTCGGTTCCATGGCCCCACCCGTATCGGTGGACCTACGTTGGCTGGTGCACCACGAGCGCGGGGTTGGGAGGCCCCGCCGCTCCTCACCGGTGCACCAACATGGGGAGGGAACCCAGTGAAGAAGTATCAGCGCGCCCTCGGCGCAGCCGTCACCGTCGCAGTGGTCGGCACCGGCATGACCCTTGGCACGGCGAGCACCGCGCAGGCCTCTGCGCCCTCGTCCTCGGCGCCCGCTCACGGCTCCTCCGCCGCTGAGGGCGACCTGCTCGGCAGCCTGCTGCTGAGCCCCACCAGCCTGCCCCTGATCTCGGGTACGCCGGGCGTCGACTCGCTGCTCAGCCTGACCGCCCCGCTGTGGAACCTCGTCGGCGTCACCAACTCGGTCCAGTGGCTGAGCAACGGTGTGCCGATCCCCGGCGCGACGAGCATGAGCTACCTGCCGCAGCTCGGCGATGCCGGCGCCACCCTCCAGGCCGTCGTCACCGGCAGCCTGCTCGGTCTGGTGCCCGTGCAGGCCTTCAGCAACGTGCTCCAGATCCCCGGCCTCGGTGGCGGCGGCACGACGGGCAACCCGCTCGAGGTGCTCCAGCTCGGCACGCTGCTCGGCACCGGCGAGCTGGGCTCGCTGCTCCAGATCCTCGACCCGGTGTGGAGCCTGCCCGGCGTCTCGATGGCCTACCAGTGGTTCAGCAACGGCGTGGCGATCCCGGGCGCGACCGGCGCGACCTACATCCCCGAGCTGAGCGACGCGGGTGCCCAGATCTGGGCCACGATCACCGGCACCCTGGCCGGCGTCCCGGTGGTCAACACCGTGACCGCGGCTCTCAAGCTCCCGACGGCCACGACGTCGAAGCAGCTCGCCGCCACCTCGGCCGCCACCGTGCCGACCACCGCCCAGGTGGGCAAGTCGGTCTCGGCGACCGACCCGACGTGGGACCAGAGCGGCGTCACGAACAGCTACCAGTGGCTGCGCGACGGCGCCCCGATCGCCACCGGCAAGGCCAAGGCCTACACCCTGACGCCCGAGGACCTCGGCCACACGGTGTCCGTCAAGGTCACCGGCACCAAGGAGGGCTTCACCAGCAGCACCGTCGACAGCAACAAGGCGACGGTCGAGCTCGGTGACGCCCCGGCGTTCACGACCCAGCCCTCGGTCGACGGCATCTACGGCCTCGGCCAGACGCTGACCGCCGCCCCGGGTGCGTGGGGCACCGGCACCACGCCGACCTTCACCTACCAGTGGAAGCGCAACGGCGTCGCCATCGTCGGGGCCACGGCCGCGACGTACGTCGTCACGGTCGCCGACATCGGCTCCACGCTCGCTGCCACCGTCACCGCGACCCGCGCGGCCTACAAGCCAGCGACCTTCACGACCTCTGCGCTCGCGGTCAACAAGGTCGCGTCCACCACGGCTGCGCGGATGCAGGCTCGCAAGGTCGTGCTCGGCAAGCGTGGACTGGTGCAGGTGACGCTCGCCGCCACCGGCCTGACGCCCAGCGGCACGGTCGAGATCTACGAGGGCACCAAGCTGGTCAAGGCGTACGACGTCGACGGCGACCGCCTGCTGACCCTGCCGAAGATGAAGGCCGGTCGGCACCAGCTGACGGCCGTCTACACCGGCTCGACCACGACCGCCGGGTCGACCTCCAAGGTCGTCACCCTGGTCGTCAAGAAGGCCAAGAAGCACCGCTGACCCGCGACACACGAGCGCCCCCGAGGAGACTCCTCGGGGGCGCTCGTGTCCGTGGACGGATCTGTGGACCTGCCTCAGATCTGCGCGGTCGGCGCCGGGTCGACGACCGAGGCCGGCGGAGTGCCGGAGTCCTCGCCCATCGAGACCTCGCGCTGCTTGGAGATGTAGATCGCGACCGCGATGATCGCGACCGCGACCAGGGCGATCACGATCCGCAGCACGTCGTGCTGGTCCTCGCCGACGCTCATGGAGACGACAGCGCTGGCGATCAGCAGCGAGACCAGGTTCATCACCTTGATGAGCGGGTTGATCGCCGGGCCGGCGGTGTCCTTGAACGGGTCGCCCACCGTGTCGCCGATGACCGTCGCCGCGTGCGCCTCGGAGCCCTTGCCACCGTGACTGCCGTCCTCGACGAGCTTCTTGGCGTTGTCCCATGCCCCGCCGGCGTTCGCGAGGAACACCGCCATCAGCGTGCCGGTGCCGATCGCACCGGCGAGGAAGCCTGCCAGCGCCGTCGCGCCCAGACCGAAGCCCACGGCGATCGGAGCGAGCACGGCGAGGATGCCCGGCGTGACCAGCTCCCGCAGCGAGTCCTTGGTGACGATGTCGACGACCTTGCCGTACTCCGGGCGGCCGGTGCCCTCCATGATCCCGGGGATCTCGCGGAACTGGCGTCGCACCTCGTAGACGACGGCGCCCGCAGCGCGCGCCACGGCGTTGATCGCCAGGCCCGAGAAGAGGAACACCACGCCGGCGCCGAGCAGCACGCCGACGATGACAGCGGGGTTGAAGACGCTGAAGTCGAGCAGGTAGACCTCGTCCGCGTCGACGTTGGCCTCGGAGAGGGACTCGAACACCGAGGTGGCGTAGGAGCCGAAGAGCGCCGTCGCCGCGAGCACCGCCGTGGCGATGGCGATGCCCTTGGTGATCGCCTTCGTGGTGTTGCCGACCGCGTCGAGCTCGGTCAGGATCTGCGCGCCCTCGGGGCTCACGTCACCCGACATCTCGGCGATGCCCTGTGCGTTGTCTGAGACCGGACCGAAGGTGTCCATGGCCACGATCACCCCCACCGTGGTCAGCAAGCCGCAACCGGCCAGCGCGACGGCGAAGAGCGACACGGTCAGGGCCGCGCCGCCCAGCAGGTAGGCACCGAAGACGGCCGCGCCGATGACCAGGGTCGTGTAGACGGCCGACTCGAAGCCGACCGACAGACCAGCCAGGATCACGGTCGCGGCACCGGTGAGCGACGACTTGCCGACGTCCTTGACCGGGCGGTACTCCGTGCCCGTGTAGTAGCCGGTCAGCGCGAGGATCCCGGCCGACATCACGATGCCGATCACGACCGCGGCTGCCGCGATGAAGCGGGGGTCGCCCTCGGAGCCGGCGAGCTCGGCCGAGATGTTGGTGAACTCCGAGAAGCTCCCCGGGAGGTAGACGTAGGACAGCACGACGCTGGCCACGGCCGCGATGCCGGAGGAGAGGTAGAAGGAGCGGTTGATCGTGGTCAGACCGTTCTCCCCGGCCTTGGGTCGCGTCAGGTAGACGCCGGCCACGGCGGTCAGCGCCCCGATCGCCGGGATCAGGAGCGGGAAGACCAGGCCCTTGTCGCCGAAGGCCTGCGAGCCGAGGATCAGTGCGGCGACCAGGGTGACGGCGTACGACTCGAAGAGGTCCGCGGCCATGCCGGCGCAGTCGCCCACGTTGTCGCCGACGTTGTCGGCGATGGTGGCGGCGTTGCGCGGGTCGTCCTCGGGGATGTTGTTCTCCACCTTGCCGACCAGGTCGGCGCCGACGTCGGCGGCCTTGGTGAAGATGCCGCCGCCCACGCGCATGAACATCGCGAGCAGCGCGGCACCGAAGCCGAAGCCCTCGAGCACGTCGGGTGCCGTGTCCTGGAAGAGCAGGACGACGACGCTGGCGCCGAGCAGGCCGAGGCCGACGGTCAGCATGCCGACCATGGCGCCGGTGCGCAGACCGATCCGCATCGCCGGCTCGCGACCGACCTCGTTGGCGGCAGCGGCGACGCGCAGGTTTGCCCGCACGGCGAGGTTCATGCCGAGGTACCCGACGGCCGCCGAGAAGCCGGCACCCACCAGGAAGAAGACCGATCGGAAGATCCGGACCGTGGTGTCGTCGGCCGGCAGGGCCATCAGCAGGAAGAACGCCAGCGCCGCGAAGATCCCGAGCGTGCGGAACTGCCGGGTCAGGTAGGCGTTCGCGCCCTCCTGGACGGCCTGGGCGATGTTCTTCATGTTGTCGGTGCCTTCGCCGGCAGCAAGGACCTCCTGGCGGAACATCGCGGCCATGACCAGCGCGCCGAGCGCGATCAGACCGACGATGACGACCAGGACGAGATTGCCGCCGGAGACGTCCACGACTGCGGGAGAGATCCCCGTCA
>WLIH01000170.1 GCA_009702305.1 Actinomycetota bacterium
ATGCGCGATCTGGCCGCCGAGGTCGGACTGGCGGTCGAGGACGCCGAGCGCGAGCTGCAGCTCGCGACCGCGCAGTTCTCCGTGGCCCGCGAGGAGCCGACGACCAGCATCCGGATGCTCCTCGAGTCGCTTCGCTCCCCCACCGACCGGGTCCGCTGGCCGCGGCCCTCGATCGTCCGACGCGCCGGAGCCACCCGTCGCCGCGGGCACACCGCCGTCGGGGTCGTCGCCGCCGTCGCCGCCCTCCTGGTCACTGGGACGGTCGTCACCGACGCCTCCGGGGTGCGCCCGACCCTGGCCCGGGAGTCGCTGACCAGCGAGCCGGGCCGCGGGCCGACTCGCATGCCCGACCCGATCGAGCTCAGCGAGGACGCCCTGCTGCCGGCGAGCGCTCTCACGACCGCCCTGGTCACGGGCACCTGGACCGTCACCGACACCCACGACAACACGGCCGAGGAGGGCGAGCTCGTGCCGTGCCAGGCCGCGAGGTACGCCGACGTGGCCGGGGCCGACGCGCTGGTGCGCGAGTTCGCCGACGCCGCGACCGTACGGGCGGCGTACCAGCTCGCCGAGGCCTCGCGCACCTCCGCCGCCGCCAAGCGCGCCTACGCCACGACGGCGTCGTGGTACGCCGGCTGCCGCGACCCCCGCACCCAGTTGATCGATACCTACCGCGTGCGCGACGTCGGCGACCAGGCCGTGCTGCTGGTGCTGCGGTCGTGGCAGGCGCCGGTCACCACGCTGGTGGTCGGCGTCGCCCGCACCGGCGCGGTGGTGACGACCACCATGACGCAGGCTCCCGGCAGTGCGGCCGGCAAGCTGGGGCGGCAGGCCGAGCTCCTCGGTGAGGCGATCACCCAGCTGTGCACGCTGCCCGAGGCCGGCGGGTGCGCCGGCACCCCTCGGCTGATGGGTCGCGCGCCGTTGCCCGTCGGCGCCGATCCGGCGATGCTCTCGGAGGTCGACCTGCCGCCGGTGACGGCGGTCGCGCTGCCGTGGCTGGGCAGCGAGCCGCGCAAGGCCACCACCAACGTCGCGGCGACCCGCTGCGATCAGGCCAGCTTCTCCGGACGCTTTGAGGGCGCGAGGTTCACCGACAGCGCGACGCGCACCTTCCTCGTGCCGGGCGCCGGGCTCCCCGACACGTTCGGCCTGACCCAGACCGTGGGACTGCTGCCCGCGACCCGGGCGAAGGCCTTCGTCGAGACCGTCCGCAGCCGGCTCACGAGCTGTCCGAGCAAGGATCTCGGCACCGACGTGCTCCGCGTGGCGCGGGTCGCGTCGCCCGACCTCGATCTCACGGCCTGGCGCCTGACCACCGAGATCACGGATGCCGAGTCGATCACCTACTACATGGCGATCGCCCGGGTGGGCGGTGCCGTCAGCCAGATCGGCTTCATCCCGACCCCGAAGGTCCGGATGGCCGACGGCGCGTTCGTCGCCCTCGCACGACGCGCGCTCGCCCGGCTGCCCGAGCTCTCCTGACCCTCCGACCGAACCCGGCCGCTCCTCGTCGATCTCCACAGGCTCGTCATGCAACCGTAGGCACCGCTGAGGCGTATCCCTCCTGACAACTCACCCACAGGAGACAGGACCAGAGATGGACGAACGCGAGTTCGACGACTTCTATACGACGTCGTTCTCCCGAGTCGTCGGGCAGCTCTACGCCATGATCGGCAGCCGCGACGAGGCCGAGGAGTGCGTGCAGGAGGCCTTCGTCCGGGCATGGGCGCATCGACGCCAGCTCGACAAGGCCGAGCATCCCGAGGCCTGGGTACGCACGACGGCGTACCGGTTGGCGGTCAGCCGCTGGCGGCGCACGATGCGAGGCCGGCGCCCCCAGGACCGGGCGGTGTCCGCACCGCTCGAGTCGGCGGCCCCCAGCGAGTCGCATGTCGCACTCGTGAGCGCGCTCCGCCAGCTGCCCGAGGCCCAACGCCAGGCGCTGGTGCTGCACCACATCGCCGACCTGCCCGTCCACGCCGTGGCCCGCGAGGTCGGCGTGCCCGAGGGCACCATCAAGGCCCGGCTCAGCCGCGGCCGCGCGGCGCTGGCCGCCCTGCTCTCCGACGACACCGGCTTCCAGGAGGGAGCAACCCATGCCTGACCCGTTGTTCGACCACTTCCAGCCCGAAGGAACTCCCGTGACTCCGTTGCCCGCCTCCGAGGTGCGCCGCCGTGGCGACCGGATGCGTCGCCGCAACACCACGCTCGCCGCTGTGGGCAGTGCCGCCGCAGCCGTCCTGCTCATCGCCGTGCCGATGGCCGTCGTCTCCCGCGACGGCGACTCCGGCGCCGTGATCGACCCGGCCGGGACGCCGTCGGCGGTCGACCCGACCGGTCCCGTCAGCACGGCCTGGGTCCAGCAGATCCCGCGGGACTTCCCGCTCACCTCAGGCATGCCCGACGGCACCAGCGCCCCGGGTCCCTTCGAGCCGCAGATCGTCGGGCCGTGCGGCAACGACGGCTGGACCCCGGCCGGGTCGGTCGACGAGGCCAGCGTCATCTGGACCGATCAGGTCGAGGCGTCGCTCCAGCGGGCCTTGGCGCTCTATCCCGACGCCGAAGCCGCCGCGGCTGCGATCGACGAGGTCCGCTCCCAGGTCGCCGAGTGCGTGACCCCCCGGGGCAACCGCGACGCGATCGAGGCCGTCGCGGTCACCTCCGATCTCGGCGAGGACTCCTTCGCGTTCGTCAACCGGTGGTACTCCGGGGGCGACCTGACCGGCGAGGGCCACTTCCAGCAGCTGGTCCGGGTCGGCAACGCCGTGCTCTTCGCCAACGGCAACTTCGGCAGTGCCGGCGACCAGGCCGTGATCGACCAGACGGCAGACCTGTTCCGCACCCGGACGGCGTACACCGTCTCGGCGATGTGCGTCTTCGCCGCCGACCCTTGCGACGAGGTGCCGCCGGCGGCTCCGGAGTCGAGCATCGACGGGGTCGATCTGCTGATCGGCTATCCGGACGACGCGGGCACGACCAGTGACGCCGACGGAGCGGGCGCGAGCTCGACTCTCGACCTGTGCGGACGCACGGCGTTCGACCCCGGCAACGCGATCCACGTCCGGGAGGCGAACTACCAGGGCGAGGCCGAGGACACCCGTGGCCGCACCCTCGCGGAGTTCGGCTCGGTCGCGGAGGCCGAGGCGATGATGGAGCAGGCGGCGGCCCTCCTGGCCGACTGCCCCGAGGAGCGCTCGGCCAGCGGCGCCGCCGTCTTCACCCCGGTCGACCTCGCGCTCGGTCAGCAGGCACTGTCGTGGACCACTCGCTACTCCAGCGACGAGCTCGACGGCGGCTTCGACACCGGCCTGACCGTGCACCAGCTGGTGCGCGTCGGCAGCGTCGTGCTGGTGGCGATGGAGTACGGCGAGGGAGGCGGCAGCGACGAGACCATCGCCTCCTTCATCGAGCAGATGACCGCCGACACCGCCGCCGTCGTCGACCAGCTCAGCTGACAGCCCGACCCCAGGCGCCTCCGGCTCGACCAACGCGATGCCTCGTTGGTCGAGCCGGAGGCCGTTCGCTGCCGTGGGCACCTCTCGTTGGTCGAGTAGGCGCGCCTGCGCCGTATCCGGACCTGGTGATCCCGTTGCGGAGGTCTCGATACACCACCTCGCTGGCGCTCGGCGGCACTCGACCAACGAGGATGCGTCTCGTTGGTCGAGTAGGCGCGCCAGCGCCGTATCGAGACCCGGCGACCCCGCCGCGACGGGCGCCCCTCGTTGGTCGAGTAGGCGCGCCAGCGCCGTATCGAGACCTGATGACCACGCGCTGGGGTGATCTCGATACACCACCTCGCTAGCGCTCGGCGGCAGTCGGACGGCTCACGCGAGCCGGGCCAGCTCCTCGTCGATCACGGACACGTCGAGCTTGGTGAAGATCGGGGTCGGCTTGGCGACCGGGGTGCCGACGACGACCGGGTGCCGCTGCCAGGCCGGCGCACCGGCGTAGTCGCCGGTGAGGATCGGGTACGACGCTCCACCGTCGAGATCCTCGACCTCCTCCAAGCGCGGCATCGGAGCGATCTCGCCGGTGCCGCCGAAGGTGCGGTCGACCTCGTTGGCGGAGAACGGCAGGAACGGCGCCAGCAGCAGGTTGAGGTCCAGCACGCACTGCGTCATCACGTGCAGCACGGTGGCCAGCCGCTCGGGGTCGCCGACCTCGGGCTTGGCGAGCTTCCACGGCTCGGTGTCGGAGACGTACTTGTTGACCTCGGCGACGACCCGCATGGCCTCGCCGATGGCCTGCTTCTGCCGGTGCCGGGCGATCAGGTCGCCCACGACGCCGAAGGCCTCCTCGACGTGCGCGAGCAGGGCCTCGTCCTCGGCGGTGAACGCACCTGCCGCCGGGATCTCGCCGAAGTTCTTGGCGACCAGGGTCGCGGTGCGGTTGACCAGGTTGCCCCACCCGGCGACCAGCTCGTCGTTGGTGCGGCGCACGAACTCCGACCAGGTGAAGTCCGAGTCCTGGGCCTCGGGCCCGGCCGAGGCCACGAAGTAGCGGAAGGCGTCGGGCTGGTAGCGGCTGAGCAGGTCGCGCACGTAGATGACGACCTTCTTGGAGGAGGAGAACTTCCGCCCCTCCATCGTCAGGAACTCCGAGCTCACGACCTCGGTCGGCAGGTGCAGCTCGCCGTACTCCCGGGCCGTGCCGCCCTTGTCGCCCTTGCCGGCGTAGGCCAGCAGCTCGGCGGGCCAGATCTGGCTGTGGAAGGTGATGTTGTCCTTGCCCATGAAGTAGTAGGCGAGCGACTCGGGGTCGTTCCACCAGCGGCGCCAGGCGTCCGGGTCGCCCGTGCGCCGGGCCCACTCGATCGAGGCGGAGAGGTAGCCGACGACCGCGTCGAACCACACGTAGAGCTTCTTCGTCGGGTTGTCGCGCCAGCCGTCCAGCGGCACCGCGATGCCCCAGTCGATGTCGCGCGTCATCGCCCGCGGACGGATCTCCTTGAGGATGTTCTGGCTGAAGCGGATCACGTTGGGCCGCCACAGCCCGGTGGCCTCGCGCTCGTCGAGCCACTGCCCCAGCGCTTCGGCGAGGGCCGGCAGATCGAGGAAGAAGTGCTGGGTCTCGATGAACTCCGGGGTCTCGCCGTTGATCTTCGAGCGCGGGTCGATCAGGTCGTGGGGGTCGAGCTGGTTGCCGCAGGTGTCGCACTGGTCTCCGCGGGCGCCGCCGGCGCCGCAGATCGGGCAGGTGCCCTCGATGTAGCGGTCCGGCAGGGTGCGTCCCGTCGACGGCGAGATGGCGCCGTACGTCGTCTGCTCGACGAAGTAGCCGTTCTCGTAGACGCCGAGGAAGAGCTCCTGGACGACGGCGTGGTGGTTGCGCGTGGTCGTGCGGGTGTAGAGGTCGTAGGTCAGCCCGAGCGAGGCGAGATCCTCGGCGATGATGCGGTGGTTCTGGTCCGCGAGCTGCTGCGGCGTCACGCCCGCCTCGTCGGCGGCGATCAGGATCGGCGTGCCGTGCTCGTCGGAGCCCGAGACCATCAGCACGTCGTGGCCCGCCATCCGCATGTACCTGCTGAAGACGTCGGAGGGCACACCGAAACCGGCCACGTGGCCGATATGGCGCGGGCCGTTTGCGTACGGCCAGGCGACGGCGGACAGGACGGTGCTCATGGGGTGATCCTAGGGACCGGGCACCGCCGGCCGTGCACCCGTCACCGGGCTAGCTGCGCACCGTCCGGGTCGGACCCTGCCGGCCGTCGGCCGCGTAGGTCGTGATCCGCGCGACGACCCGCTTGTCCCACCGCCATCCGTCGAGCACCAGGCGCTTGGTCGACGGGTCGAGGGCGCGGGTCGTCGTCGACCCCGCGTCTCCGGTGACGGCGACGACGATCCGGTCGACGCCGGGCGGCGCCTTGAAGGTGATCGTCACCCGGGAGCCCTTCTTCACCAGCCGAGCCGAGCGGATCGCGCCGGGCGCGGGTGGCGCGGGGGCGACATAGTCCCCGGCAGCGACGACCGACCGGTCGAGGCCCGTGTGCTGGACGACCAGCTCGAGGGTGCGCGGGCCTCCGGGGCCGGCCACCGGCCGGAAGCGCACCACGTGGCGACCGGGCGTCGTGCTCAGCCCCTCGACGACCTGCGTCCCGGAGCTGCCCGACTCGCGCAGCACCAGGCCCTGGTCGGCATCGAACCCCGCGACCCGGTAGGCCAGCGAGACCTTGCCCTTGCTCAGTCGCGGCTTGCCGAGCACCTCCACGGTCCCAGGGGTGTAGCCGCGCGACACCGCCACGTCGGGCATCGTCGCGCCCGGCTCGGGCTCGACGACC
>WLIH01000171.1 GCA_009702305.1 Actinomycetota bacterium
CCTCGAGCTGCTCGCCGCCGACGGCCGGATGTCCTACACCGACCTCGGCAAGGCGACCGGCCTCTCCACCTCCGCCGTGCACCAGCGCGTCAAGCGACTCGAGCAGCGCGGGCTGATCCAGGGCTACGGCGCCACCATCAACCACGCCGAGGTCGGTCTGCCGCTGACCGCCTTCATCTCCATCCGCCCGATCGACCCCTCGCAGCCCGACGACTGCCCCGAGCGACTCGAGGGCATCACCGAGATCGAGTCCTGCTGGTCGGTGGCCGGCGAGGAGTCCTACGTCCTCAAGGTCCGCTCCACCACCCCCCACGCCCTCGAGGAGCTGCTGGCCCGGATCCGCTCGGCCGCCAACGTCTCCACCCGCACCACGATCGTGCTGTCGACGTACTACGAGAACCGCCCGCTGAGCTGACCCCTGGCGCCCGCGCTCGGTGACCGGGGTGGCGGAACGACACGTGGATTGGTCCCCAACCGCAACAAATGGGGCGCATGACGTGCGGTTTGTGACCAATCGCTGCCCGCGGCCGCCGTGCCGGGAATCGGTGGCCTACGGCGCCCACGATTGGTCACGAACTGCACGTCCAGGCCCCGATTTCATGCGGTTGGGGACCAATCCACATGCCCTACGGACCGCTGACGGGCTACCAGGCCTGGAGGGCGGCGGTACGCCGGGAGGCCTCGGCGACCTCGGAGGCGGCCAGGGCGGACTCGTCGGGGGAGGCGTGCTCGGCCCACCAGCGCTGACCGGCGTCGGGCAGGGTGTGGATCGGGTCGAAGTAGGAGTAGGTGCGGGTCAGCGCCTCGGGGTCGGTGGCCTCGATGGAGGTGCGGTAGTTCTTGGTCCAGTGCGAGATGCCGCGCTCGGTGTCGTAGTCGGCGAGCTGATGCACCCAGCGCTTGCCGACGAAGGGCACGTCGCAGACGATCCGCGGGGTCGCGAAGCCGGGCAGGTAGCCCATGATGTGGTGCTGCAGCCGCTGGGCGTCGGCGACCGAGACCCGCCAGTGCTCCGAGAACGGGATCATGTCGCACATGTAGAAGTAGTACGGCATGATCTGCGCGCCATCGAGGAGCCGGAAGCACAGGTCCAGCAGGGCATGCGGGTCGGCGTTGACGCCGTTGAGCAGGACGCCCTGGTTGCGTACGTCGCGCACACCCGCCTCGAGCATCGCGCGGGAGGCCTCCGCGACGATCGGGGTGATCGAGTTGGCGTGGTTGGCGTGGGTGTGGATCGCGAGCGAGACGCCACGCGAGCGGGCGAGGCCCGCGACCCGGGTCATCCCGGCGCGCACGTCGTCCTGCAGCCAGTGCTGGGGGAGCCCGACCAGCGCCTTGGTGGCCAGTCGGATGTCGCGCACGTTCTCGATCTCGAGCACGGACGTCAGGAAGTCCTCGAGGCGCGGCCACGGCATGTTGGCGACGTCGCCCCCGGAGACCACGACGTCGCGCACCGACGGCGTGCGGCGCAGGTAGTCGAGCATGTCACCGATCCGGTCGCCCGGCTTGCCGGCGAACTTCAGCTTGTCGATGACCGGGGTCGAGTTGCCGACCAGGTCCATCCGCGTGCAGTGACCGCAGTACTGCGGGCAGGTCGGCAGCAGCTCGGCGAGCACCTTGGTGGGGTAGCGGTGGGTGAGACCCTCGGTGGCCCACATATCGTGCTCGTGCAGCGAGTCGCGGGTCGCGTGCGGGTGCGAGGGCCAGTCCGTACGCCGGTCGGAGAAGACCGGCAGCATGTAGTGGCGCACCGGGTCGGCGTAGAAGGCGTCGGTCAGCGAGCCCGGACCGCCGACCGGGGCACTGGGCACCATCGTGTTCATCATCTGCGGCGGCACCAGCATCGACATCGTCGCCCGCTCGGCCTGGTCCCGCTCCAGGTCGGCGTAGAAGCGCTCGTCGACCAGGTCGCCCAGCAGCTCGCGCAGCTGGCGGAGGTTCTTCACACAGTGCGAGCGCTGCCACTGCACCGAGGCCCAGTCGGCGGGCGTCACGTCGCGCCAACCCGGGAAGCGGGTCCAGTCCGGCTCGACCAGCTCGACGCGGCGGTACGGGTAGGGCTGACCGGTGTGGTCCTCGACCATCCGGGCGATGGACGTCTCGATGCTCATAGCAGCAGGGTACGAGATGATCTCCTGTCCCGCGAACTCAACACGGGATATTGTCCTGTCAGATCAGATTGCTGGCCTCGAGCGTCCTGCGCACGACCGGATCGTCGGCCGATCGTCCGTAGCGGTGGAGGTAGGCGCCCTCGACCACGGCGCGCACCGGCGGCACGGGCGCGTCCCCGAGCGGGGTGCACATCAGCCGAAGCGCCGGCGTGTGACCGTCGTCGTGGGGCGGGAAGTACTCCACGACGGGCAGCAACAGCCCGCCGAGGCGCTCGTAGAACGCGATCCGCCGTCGGTGCTCCTCGACCAGCTCGGCCGGCAGGTCGGGCTCGTCCGGGTCCTCGACGTCCCACACCAGCAGGGTGCGGTCCTCGGCCGCGAGCCTCGCGGTGAGCTCGGCCCACATGAGCGATCCGATGCCCTGCCCGCGGCGACCGGCGGCGTAGTAGCGCAGGAAGGTCCACGACGTCGTCGCGAGGTCGCGCACCAGCGCCAGGCCGGCCGGACCGTCGTCGTCCACGAGCACCAGCATCCGGTCGACGGCCAGATCCTCGAAGGGCACCAGCAGGTCGTCGGGGAAGGCGGACTCGTAGATCCCGCGAACGCGGTCGACCGACTCCGCGCTCAAGCCCGCCATCTCGACCAGTCTCATGCCTGCCACACCTGCTCCCCACCGAGGTACGTCGCCAGCACGGCGATCGAGGCGATCTCACCCGGCTCGACCGTAGCGGGGTCGTCGGACAGCACGGCCAGGTCGGCGAGCATCCCCGGGGCGATCGTGCCCCGGTCGCCCTCGACGTGCGAGGCGTACGCCGAGCCGGTCGTGTACGCCGCGAGCGCCTCCAGTCCGCTGATCGCCTCGGCCGGGCCGCAGGGCGCGCCGGAGTCGGTGCGCCGGTTGACGAGGTCGTGCATCCCGCGCAGCGGCGCACCGTCGACCACGGGCCGGTCCGAGCTGCCCGGCAGCACGATGCCGGCGTCGAGCAGCGACCTGCCGCGGTAGGCCCACCCGGACCGATCCGGCCCGAGCGCACGCAGCATGCCGTCGCCGATCTCGCCGACGAAGCGACCCTGCGGCACCGGCACGACTCCGAGCTCGGCAGCGCGCGCCACCTGGTCGGGGCGCGAGACGCCGAAGTGCTCGATGCGGTGGCGTACGTCGGGGCGGGGCCAGCGCCGCTGCGCCTCGGCGTACGCGTCGAGCACCAGGTCGATGGCCGCGTCACCGATCGCGTGCGCCGCGACCCGCCAGCCCGAGCGATGGGCGTCGAGCACCAGGGTGCGCAGCGCGTCGGCGTCCCCTTGCAGGTAGCCGCGCTCGCCGGGGGTGTCGGCGAAGTCCTCGGTCATCGCGCAGGTGTGCCCGATCAGCGAGCCGTCGGAGAAGATCTTGACCGGACCGATCCGGAGGCGGTCGTCACCGAGACCGCTGCGGATGCCGAGGTCGAGGCCGAGCACGATGCCGTCCTCGTCATGGGCACCGAGCGGGTGCAGGACGTCGGCGGCGACCATCAGCTCGACGCGCACGGGCAGCCGGCCGGTGTCGCGTGCCAGCTGGTAGGCCGCGACCTCGACCGGGCTCTTGCCGATCCAGCCGCCGCCGACGCCGGCCTCCACGACCGAGGTGATGCCCTGGCTCAGGTAGACCCGCCCAGCACGCTCGATCGCGTCGACCAGCGTGGTGACGGGGTAGGGGAGCACCAGCCGGCTCAACAGCTGCTGGGCCTGCTCCTGCAGCAGCCCGGTGGGGCGCCCGGCCGCGTCGACCACCACCACACCGCCCGGCACCTCGACCGCCGCATCGGCGAGGCCGAGCTCGGCCAGCACCGCCGAGCTGACGACGCACATGTGCCCCGAGGTGTGCCGCAGCCACACCGAGCGACCGGGCGCGACCCGGTCGAGCTCGTCGCGGGTCGGGTGGGCTCCGAGCTTGTTCTCGTCGTAGCCGGCGCCGACGATCCACTCGCCGGGCGGGGTCGAGCGCGCCCGGTCGGCAACCGCGGCGTAGACCGCCTCGAGCGACGGCAACCGCAGGTCGACCTCGCCGAGCGAGAGGCCGTACCACGCCATGTGGTTGTGGGCGTCGTGGAAGCCCGGCGTGACGACTGCTCCGCCGAGGTCGACGACCCTGCGCGCCGGCACGTCCTCCAGCGCGACGACACGACCGGAGAGGATGGCCACGGACGACGCGAGATCGCTGTGCCCCGGACCGGTCATCGTCCGGACCCGGGCGTTGGTGAGCAGCAGGTCGGCCTGGAGGGTCACGACTCTGCCCTCAGTGCGGCCTTCTCGACCCGTTGGGACGCGGTCAGGGGGAGGGCGTCGCGGAAGTCCCACAGCCTCGGCACCTTGAACGACGCCAGCCGCTGCTCGCACCAGGCGACCAGCTCGGCGGCCTCGACCCCGGGTGCGACGACATAGGCCTTGACCTCCTCGCCCCGGATCTCGTCGGGCACTCCGATCACGGCGGCCACACGCACGGCCGGGTGGCTGAGCAGCACCCCCTCGACCTCCTGCGCGGCGATGTTCTCCCCGCTGCGTCGTATCATGTCCTTGAGGCGGCCGGTCAGGTAGACCCGACCCCGGTCGTCGAGGCGGGCCAGGTCGCCGGTGGGGAACCAGCCGTCGGCGTCGAACGGCGACGGCAGACCGAGGTAGCCCTCCATCATCCCCGGGCCGCGCAGCCACAGCTGCCCGTCGCCGTCGACCCGCACCTCGCGGTGGGCGGCCGGGTGGCCCAGGCAGCCGCTGCCGACGAGCTCGTCGTGATCCTGCGCCGAGACGCGGATGTCGGCCCCGGTCTCGGTCATGCCGAACGCCTCGTGCCAGCCGACTCCCCACCGCTGCTCGAGGTCGGCGTGCAGCGCCGGCGGGATGGCCGAGCACTGCACGGCCCGCACCCGGTGGTCGTGGTCGTGCGGGTCGGCGGGCATGGTCAGCAGGAGCGTCGGCATCGAGGCCAGACAGTAGAAGTAGGTCACCTCGTGCTCGCGGACCTTGGCCCAGAAGGTCGAGGGGTGGAAGCCGTCGAGGGCCACGAGGTGGGCACCGGCCATCAACGCCGTGACGACGTTCCACTGCGGGTCGAGGTAGAAGAACGGCTGGGCCGTCAGCATCACGTCGGCGCTGTCGATGTGGGGAAACTCCGCCAGCATCGAGGTGCCGAGCGTGGTCCAGTAGCGGTGGGTGAGCACGCAGCCCTTCGGCTGCCCGGTCGTCCCGGAGGTGTACTGCACGTTGACCGCAGCGCCGGCGTCGACCGGTCCCTGCACCCATGGACCGGCGGGCGACAGGTCGTCGACCAGCACCACCTCCGCGACCGGCTCGAGGAGCTCGGCGTACGACGGCGAGGTCACGGCGAGCACCGCACCGGAGTCGGTGAGCACGTGCCCGACGTCGGTCGAGCGGTAGCGCACGTTGAGGGGCACCATCGCCGCGCCCAGCCGCATCAGGGCGAGCCAGACGAGCGGGAAGTCCGGCTCGTTGTCCAGCATCACGGCGACCCGGTCACCCGCGACCACGCCCCGCTCGCGAAGCGCCTGGGCGTACGCCGCCGAGTCGCGCGCGACGTCGGCGAAGCCCAGCCGCCGCACCGGTCCGTCCCCGGGGTCGAAGGTCCAGGCAGCCCGGTCCGGCCACTGGTCGGCCGCCGCGAGCAGGTGGTCGACGAGGGTGGGCTCAGCCACGGAGGAACGCCTCCTGCGGCGCATCACCCTCACCGGAGAGCGAGGTGAGGATCGCGTGGTCGACCTCGCGACCCATCGCCTCGTCGATGGTCGAGTCGAGGCCCTGGTCGAGCACCTGCTTGGCGAGGCTGAGCGAGAGCGCCGGCCTCGCGGCCATCCGCCGGGCCAGGTCGAGCGCCACGACCTCGTGCTCGCCGGTCGGCACGACGCGAGCCACGAGACCCATCGCCGCCGCGTCCGCCCCGCTGACCCGCTCGCCGAGAAGCAGCAGCTCCTTGGCACGCGCCCAGCCCACCAGCACCGGGAGCAGCCGCGAGACCCCGCCCGTGACCGAGAGCCCCACGCTGACCTCGGGGAAGCCGAAGACGGCGTCCTCGCCCGCGACCACGACGTCGCAGGCCAGTGCGAACTCGCACCCGGCGCCGAGCGCATAGCCGTGGACAG
>WLIH01000172.1 GCA_009702305.1 Actinomycetota bacterium
CCCACCACAAGCTGCCCGTCACCGCCGCCTTCGCCTCCTCGGCTCCGCCGGCGACCGGCGAGGCCGTGCGGGCCTTCCGCGCCGAGGGCCGTCGCCACATCGCCGTGGCATCGCTCTTCCTGGCGCCGGGGACCCTGATCGACCGAGCCGCTGAGCTCGCTCTCGAGGCCGGGGCCGTCGCGGTCTCCGAGCCGCTCGGCGCCCACCCGGAGATCGCCCGGACGATCCTGGCCCGCTACGCCGTCGGCGCGGTCGAGCTCGTCCCCGTCTGAGCCTGCACCGCCGAGCCGGGGCCGTCATGTGGGCCCGGGTCAGCGGACGAGGCGGTCGAGCAGACGGTCCAGCTCGGCGGCCGGGTCCATGGTCACGCCGCCGTGCACCGGACCGGGCTGGAGCACGGTGCTGCGGGGTGCCTTCAGGAACCCGAACCGCTGACTGAGCGGCTGGGACGCCACGGCGCCGGCGCGGGCATCGGCCCGGCAGACCGCGTCGGCGAAGCCCAGCGCCTCGCAGACCTGGTCCACGTCGATCGCAGGGGCGAGCGCTCGCAGCCGGTCACGGTCGACGTGCCAGGCGACGGCGAGGAAGTCGGTGGCGTGGCAGTAGAGCACGACTCCGACGTTGACGAACTCCTCCCGGTCGACGCGTGGCACGCAGCGCAGCACGGCGTACTGGTAGGACATCCGGGTCATGGCAGCCACTGCCGGGTGCCGAGCCGGGCGGTGAGGAAGTCGACGTACGCCGCACGCATGTCGGCCGGCGACTCGGCACCGGGCACCGGCTCCAGCCACGCGTCCGGGACCCGGGCCAGGATCTCGGCGAACGCGTCGCGGTCGAGCAGGCCGGAGATCCGGGCATCCGCCGCGGCCACGCCGTCCCGGTGGGCCTTGAGCACGTGGTCCTCGACGCTCCAGGGCTGCGCCGCGAACCTCGCGGGGTCGGTCAGACCGCCGGGCCAGGCGTGGTGGAAGTAGAGCGACGCGCCGTGATCGATGACCCACAGGTCGCCGTGCCAGAGCAGCAGGTTGGGATTGCGCCAGGAGCGGTCGACGTTCGCGCAGAAGGCATCGAGCCAGAGCACGGCGGCCGCGTCCGCGCCCGGAGTGCCGGCGTCGGGGTCGTAGCCGAAGGAGCCCGGCAGGAAGTCGATCCCGAGATTGAGGCCCGCGCTCGCGTTGAGCAGGTCCTGGACCTCCTCGTCGGCCTCGTAGCGGGCGATCTCCGGGTCGAGATCGAGGACCACCAGGCGCGGGGTGCGCAACCCGATCAGCCGGGCCAGCTCGCCGACGACCACCTCGGCCACCAGGACCCGGACGCCCTGCCCGGCGCCACGGAACTTGCAGACGTAGGTGCCGAGGTCGTCGGCCTCGACGATTCCCGGCAGCGAGCCCCCCTCGCGCAGCGGCGTGACGTAGCGGGTGACCTGCACCGTCGGCAGGGCCGCCTGCGGGGACCCGCTCACCCGACCGGGTCCTCGTCGAGGATGCGACGGCGCTCGGACTCGACGTCGAAGTCCGCCATCGGCCACTGCGGGTCGAGGCGATCGAGGGTGTGGGCGAGGAGCCGCGCGACGGCGAGGTTGCGGTACCACTTCTGGTCGCTCGGGATGACGTGCCACGGCGCGACCTCGGTGTTGGTGCGCTCGAGCGCGATCTCGTAGGCCAGCCGGTACTCCGCCCAGAGGGCGCGCTCGTCGACGTCGCCGGGGTTGAACTTCCAGTGCTTGGTCGGATCGTCGAGCCGCGCCAGCAACCGCTTGCGCTGCTCGTCGGCCGAGAGGTGGAGCATGCACTTGACCACCGTGATGCCGGCCGCGACCAGCTCCTGCTCGAACTCGTTGATGGCGTCGTACCTGCGCTCGATCTCCGGAGCCGACGCGAGCGCCCGCACGCGGGCGATCAGGACGTCCTCGTAGTGGGAGCGGTCGAAGACCCCGATCAGACCCGGACCGGGCAGCGCCCGCCGGATCCGCCACAGGAAGTCGTGCGCGCGCTCCTCCTCGGTCGGTGCCTTGAACGAGTGCAGCTGCACCCCTTGCGGGTCGACGAGGCCGATGGCGTGGCGCAGCACTCCCCCCTTGCCCGAGGTGTCCATGCCCTGCAGGACCAGCAGCACCCGCCTCGGCGAGCCGCCCCTGCCCGCGGCGAAGAGCCGCTCCTGGAGGTCACCGAGACCGTCGGCGAGGTCGAGGAGTGCCTGGGTGCCGGACTCCTTGTCGAGCTCGCGTCCGAGCTCGGGGTCGGGGCCGTCGCTGCGCGTCGGCAGCGCGAGCAGGTCGACAGGACCCGGCGCCAGCCGGTGCGGCTGGCTCACGCGTCGACCACCCGGGTCCGGGTCACCAGGGGCGCCTCGCTGGACCACGGGAAGTTGATCCACCGCTCGGTGCGTCGCCAGGCGTAGTCCGGCTTCACGATCGTCCACGGCTTCTCGTAGATCACGACCGAGCGTGCCTCGGCGACGTGGTCGGCGCAGAACTCCTGCACGATCTCCAGGGTCCGGCCGCTGTCGGCCACATCGTCGGCGATCAGCACCTTGAGGCCCGAGAGGTCGACCGCCGCCGGAGTGGGCGGGAGCATGATCGGCACGTCGAGTCGCTGGTCGACCCCGGTGTAGAACTCGACGTTGACCGCCGAGAGGTTCTTCACGTCGAGGGCGTAGCCCAGGCCCATGCCGAGGCCGAGACCGCCCCGGGCGATCGAGAGCACCAGGTCGGGCTCGTAGCCCGAGTCGACCACCTGCTGGGCGAGCTCACGCACCGCCGTGCCGAACAGCTCGTAGGTCAGGATCTCGCGCTCGTCGGCCACGAGGTCATTGTGTCCGTCGCGCCGCTCGCCGTCGACACCGGTCGATGTGCGTGGCGACCTCGGTGGCGACGGGGTCGTCTCAGTCCTCGCTGCCGGTCGAGCGATCTGCCCGGGCGAGCTCGTCCTTCACGACCGCGAACGCGACACCGGAGCCGTAGCCCTTGCGGGCCAGCATGCTCACCAGCCGCCGGGTCGCGGTCTGGTCATCGACGCGAGCGAGGCTGCGCAGCTTCTTGCGCACGAGCACGCGCGCGGCCTGCTCCTCGTCGGCCGGGTCGATCTCGTCGAGAGCCTCTCGGGCCACCTCGTCGTCGATCCCCTTGCGGCGCAGCTCCTGGGCGAGTGCGCGACGAGCCAGTCCCTTGCCGGGTTGGCGACTCGCCACCCAGGCCCGCGCGAATGCCTCGTCGTCGACCAGGCCGACCTCCTCGAACCGGTCGAGGAGCCGAGTCGCGATCTCCTCGGGCACCAGCTTCTTGGCCAGCTTGTCGCTGAGCTCGCGACGGCTGCGGGCCTGGCCGGTCAGCTGGTCGAGCAGGATCTTGCGCGCCACCGACTCCGGGTCGGCGTCGGGACCGTCGGCCACCGGATCCGGCGGCCGGTCGCCGCGACGGCGGCGCCCGCCGGCCGGGGTGGCGTCGGTCCCACGGCGGGTCCAGACGTCCACCCCGGCGCTGACGTCGCCGACCCAGGCCGGAGCCGGACGGTCGTCCTCGAGGGAGGTCATCGACTCAGAAGTCGTCGACACCGATCGGGTCGGTCGGCAGGTCCGAGGGCTGGTCGACCTGCGGACCGATGCCGAGCTTCTCGAGGATGCGCTTCTCGAGCTCGTTGGCGAGATCGGGGTTGTCCCGCAGGAAGTTGCGCGAGTTCTCCTTGCCCTGGCCGAGCTGGTCGCCCTCGTAGGTGTACCAAGCGCCGGCCTTGCGGACGAGTCCGGCCTCGACGCCGACGTCGATCAGGCCACCCTCGCGGCTGATGCCCTTGCCGTACATGATGTCGAACTCAGCCTGCTTGAACGGCGGGGCCACCTTGTTCTTGACGACCTTGACCCGGGTCCGGTTGCCGACCATGTCGGTGCCGTCCTTGAGGGTCTCGATGCGACGGACGTCGAGGCGCACCGAGGCGTAGAACTTCAGCGCCTTGCCACCCGTCGTGGTCTCGGGCGAGCCGAACATGACCCCGATCTTCTCGCGCAGCTGGTTGATGAAGATCATCGTGGTGCCGGTGTTGTTGAGCGCACCGGTCATCTTGCGCAGCGCCTGGCTCATCAGCCGGGCCTGCAGACCCACGTGGCTGTCACCCATCTCGCCCTCGATCTCGGCGCGGGGCACGAGCGCGGCGACCGAGTCGATGACGATCAGCGACAGTGCGCCGGAGCGGATCAGCATGTCGGCGATCTCGAGGGCCTGCTCACCGGAGTCGGGCTGCGAGACCAGGAGGGCGTCGGTGTCGACACCGAGGGACTTGGCGTAGTCGGGGTCGAGCGCGTGCTCGGCGTCGATGAACGCCACGATGCCGCCGGCGCGCTGGGCACTGGCCACGGCGTGCAGGGCGACGGTCGTCTTGCCCGAGGACTCCGGGCCGTAGATCTCCACGACCCGGCCGCGGGGGAACCCGCCCAGGCCGAGCGCGATGTCGAGCGCGATCGAGCCGCTCGGGATCACTTCCAGCGGGGCCCGGACGTCCTCACCGAGGCGCATCACCGAGCCCTTGCCGAACTGCTTCTCGATGTTGGCGAGGGCGTTGTCGAGGGCCTTCTCGCGATCTCCACCAGCCATGATGTCTCCGTCCAATCCGGGGCCACAGACCCCGCGTCGTCGTGTGCTGCGATGTGTTCCGTCGTCGTGGCTGGACGCTAGAGGAGCCCGCTGACAGCGCTGGATCGGAGGATCTGGAGCTGTGGAGAACGTCGCCCGTGCGTCGCTTGTGACCTGACCCTAGCCCGAACACCTGTTCGACACGAGCAGGCGACGCGGCGTGTCTCGATGCGGGCGTCCGAGGGCTGGCCGAGGGCTGGCCGAGGGCTGGCCGAGGCGGTGCGGCGCTACTCGATCGCCGGGGACGGTGCGAGGGCGACGGCGGGCAGGCGCACCAGGAAGCGGCAGCCGGCGGGCGCATCGACGTTCTCGACCTGGACCTGGCCGCGGTGCGCCTCGACGATGCCCTTGACGATGGCCAGGCCGAGGCCCGCTCCGCGACCGCCGACCGTGTCGTCCGGCGTGCGGGCCGGGCCGCCCTGCCAGGCGACGTCGAACACGCGGGCCATATCGGCGCTGGAAAGGCCTCCGCAGCCGTCGGTCACGCTGATCTCGATCAGGTCGCCGACGCAGCGCCCGTGGATCTCGACCGCGCCCTGCGCGGGCGTGTGGCGCACGGCGTTCATCACGAGGTTCGAGACCACGCGCGAGAGCCCGGCAGGGTCCGCAGCGACCTCGACGCCCGGCTCGACCAGACCGCCGAGGCGGACCTGGCGGGCCCGGGCCACCGGATCGGCGGCGGCGAGCGCCTCGCTGACCAGGTCGCCGAGCAGCACGGGCTCGGGTTGCAGACGCATCACGCCGGCGTGGATGCGAGAGAGCTCGAAGAGGTCGTCGACCATCCGCACCATCCGGTCGATCTCGACCCGGATCTGACGGTGGTAGCGCTCGGGCTCGTCGGTCATCCCGTCCTCGAGCGCCTCGGTCATCGCGCGCATCCCGGCCAACGGGGTGCGCAGATCGTGGGAGACCCAGGAGACCAGCTCGCGACGCGACTCTTCGAGCCGGCCCTCGCGCTCCTGCGCCTCGTCGAGACGGGCCCGGGCGAGGGCGAGCTCGTGCGAGAGGGCCTGGAACTCGCTCGGCCCGCGTCCGCCGCCGACGTACGCCGTCGCGGTGCCGACGGCGCGGACGTCGGCCTGGACCAGCTGGGACCAGCGCACGATCGCGCGCCCGAGGAGCACCGCGACCAGCGCGGTGACCATCGCTGCCGAACCGGTCACCAGGGTGACGACACCGAGGTCGTGGTCGGAGATGAACATCAGCCGGGCGACGGCGAGCACACCGGCGAGCACGGAGCAGACCGCCACGACCGCGACCAGCCCGAGCTGCCACCGGATCGAGCGGCGCCGCAACGCCCAGGCCGCGACCAGGCCGACCGAGCCGACGGCCAGCGCGGCAGCGCCGGCGACAGCGACGATGGAGATCTGGTCGGAGTTCACGCTGAGGTCTCCCATCGGTAGCCCACGCCCCAGACGGTCAGCAGCCGTCGCGGGCAGGTGGGGTCGTCCTCGATCTTCTCGCGCAGCCGACGGACGTGGACCGTGACGGTGGAGCGGTCGCCGATCGACCAGCCCCAGACCTGCTGGAGCAGGTCGTCGCGGGAGAAGGCGGTGTCGGGGTGCGACATCAGGAAGTCGAGAAGGTCGAACTCGCGCGAGGTCAGCGAGACCTCCA
>WLIH01000173.1 GCA_009702305.1 Actinomycetota bacterium
CGGTGCTTTGGCGGGGCGTAGCGTAGTGGCTAGCGCGCCTGCTTTGGGAGCAGGAGACCGCAGGTTCGAGTCCTGTCGCCCCGACCACGCACCTGCCTGCGCCGGATGCGCGCCGGGCGGCGTCCGGACTCCGTCCGGGAACGCCACGACCGCGTCCGGTCGCGCGTCGCGCCACGGGGAGCGCACCTACTGTCCGCTGCGGCGGTCGCGACACCCGCGACCCCAGCCGACCTCGTCCCCCTGAAGGAGCCCTCGTGTCCCGTCGTCTGATGGTCCTGCTGCTCTCCCTGCTGACGACGCTGGCGATCGCCGTGATCCCCTCGGCCGATGCTGCGTCGACGTACCGCTACCTCGACATCGAGAGGAGCTTCGACGTCTTCAACGGCAGCGCCGACCCCAACTTCGCCGAGGACACCATCTACGGGTGGGACACCCCGGAGCACGAGGATCGCACCGGCTACTGCTGCAGCGGCTATTCGGCCGAGCTCACCGAGGCGGGCACGACCGCCTGGATGATCTTCGCGCTGCGCTCGAAGTGCCGCTCGGGCAAGGTGTGGTTCGAGAACGTCAACAACGGTGTCGTCACCTTCACGGGGTCGGTCGACGGCGAGAGCCGCTTCTCGCGTCAGCTCGGGGAGGGCAGCACGGTCGCGGTGGCGCTGTCGAAGCTCAAGGACGCCAAGAAGCTCAAGCTCAGCGCCACCTACACCGACCCCGGCGGCGACGTCGACACCACGGTCCGCGCGCGGGGCTACCTCTCCTGCCGCTGAGGGCATCGGCGCGCTCGGGCGCGCCGTCGGCCCCTTAGGATCGGGCGCCGGCACCGCCGAGGAGTGCTGCGGCGCGAGCTCAGGGGGTCCGGGTTGCCAGCCGAGGCAGAACCGATCGCCGGGGAGGTCAATCCCTGGGACACGGTGGTCGAGCACCTGCAGGAGCTGCGTCGCGCCGCCGGCAGCCCGTCGTATGTCACGATCGCCGAACGGATCGCGGCCCGACGGGTGGAGGCCGGCTGGTCGCCGCACGCCGCGCGAGTCGCCAAGTCCACCGTGTACGACGCGCTGCGCCCGGGCCGTGCCCGGGTCAACGTCGATTTCCTCCACGAGATCGCCGAGGTCCTGGGAGGCACCGGCGACCAGGTCGACGCGTGGGTGGCGGCCAGCCGCACGTCGACCGTCGCTCCTGCTCCTCCGGTAGCCGGCCCCTCGCTACGACAGGCCGTGATCCTCGCCCTCGCCTGCCTCGCCCTGAACCTCGCCGGCCGGGCCTTCGTCGACTTCTTCAGCCTGCCGCTCTACCTCGACATGGTCGGCACGGCCATCGCGGCGATCGCGCTCGGGCCGTGGCGAGGTGCGCTCGTCGGAGGCGCGACGAACCTGCTCGGCGCCCTGGGGAGCGGCCTCATCTCCGTGCCGTTCGGCCTGGTCAACATCGGTGGAGCACTGCTCTGGGGCTACGGCGTCCGGCGGGCGGGCATGGCGCGCACCCTGCCGCGCTTCTTCGCGCTGAACCTGGTGGTCGCGGTCGTCTGCTCGATGATCGCGGTGCCGATCATCGTGCTCTCGCTGCGTCGCGACCTCCGGGTCGGTGACGACGTGGTGACCCAGCTGATCGGCGACACAGTCGACACGTTCCTCCTGGCGGTGGGCTTCTCGAACCTGCTGACCTCGACCGGCGACAAGGTGATCAGCGGCTTCGTGGCCCTCGTCGTCGTGACCGCCCTGCCGGCGGCGTTCCGGGCAGGAGTCCGATGGGTGCGCATCCCCTGACCGCTGCCGTCTCGGGACGGCGCCGCCCGATGCGGTGAACGGCCTCGGGGACAGGTAGTGTTGCGCGGTCGGAGTGCGGTCGCGCCACCTCGTGCCGGTGCGCCACGTGCACCTGATCCACCTCATCTAGCTAGTAGGAGAAAGCCTGTGAAGAGCGCCGTCGAGACCTTGAGCCCCACCCGGGCCAAGCTGACCATCGAGGTGCCCTTCGAGGAGCTCAAGCCGAGCCTCGACGCGGCGTACAAGAAGATCGCCCAGCAGATCAACATCCCCGGCTTCCGCCGCGGCAAGGTCCCGCCGATGGTCATCGACCGTCAGGTCGGTCGTGGTGTGGTCCTCGACGAGGCGATCAACGACGTGCTGCCCAAGAAGTACATCGAGGCGCTCCAGGAGAACTCCCTCGAGCCGCTCGCCCAGCCCGAGATCGAGGTCACCAAGCTCGAGGACAACACCCTCATCGAGTTCACCGCCGAGGTCGACGTCAAGCCCGAGATCACGCTGCCCGACTACGAGGGCATCGAGGCCGAGGTCGAGGACCTCGTCGTCACCGACGAGGACGTCGAGGAGCAGGTCAAGGCGCTGCGTGAGCGCTTCGCCACGCTGAGCGACGTCGAGCGGCCCGCCGCCGACGGCGACTTCGTCGTGCTCGACCTCAAGGCCAGCCAGGACGGCGAGGTGCTCGACGGCGCCGAGGTGACCGGCATGAGCTACCAGGTCGGCCGCGGCGGCATGCTCGAGGGCCTCGACGACGCCCTGATCGGCATGGCCGCAGGCGACGCCAAGACATTCACCTCCCAGCTCGTGGGCGGAGACCTGATCGGCGAGGACGTCGAGGTCCACGTCAGCGTCAGCCAGGTCCAGGAGCAGGAGCTCCCGGAGTACGACGACGAGTTCGCCCAGCTCGCCTCCGAGTTCGACACCATCGACGAGCTCAGCGCCGACGTGCGCGAGCGCCTGGGTCGCGGCAAGCGGCTCGAGCAGGCCGCGGCTGCCCGCGACGCCGTGCTCGAGGTGCTGCTCGACAAGGTCGAGGTCCCGCTGCCCGAGGCGATGGTGACCGACGAGCTCAACGCGCGCCGCCAGAGCGTCGAGCAGCAGCTCGGCTTCGCCGGCATGACGATGGAGAAGTACCTCGAGGAGGAGGGGCAGACCGTCGAGGAGTTCGAGGCCGACCTCGACCGCCGCGTGCGCGACGCCGTCGCCGCCCAGTTCATCCTCGACGAGATCGCGAAGAAGGAGGAGATCGGCGTCGACCAGAACGAGCTCTCCTCCCACCTGGTCCGCCGCGCCCAGCAGTCCGGTCAGGACCCGCAGGAGTTCGCGAACCACATGTTCGCCCACAACCACATCCCGGACCTGGTCCAGGAGATCCTGCGCGGCAAGGCGCTCGCGACCCTGGTCGAGACCGCTGTCGTCAAGGACGCCTCGGGCAACATCGTCGAGCTGAAGAACCTCCAGCCCGACGGCACCATCGCCGAGCCGGTCGACGAGGCCGACGAGGCTGCGGACGAGGCTGCCGACGAGACGGCCGACGCCACCAGCTGAGACCCGGGCCATAGCCCGTTCAGTGCACAACTGTGCACTGAACGGGCTATTCTCGTCCCATGAGCGCGACCACCGCCCCCGGCCCCCGCCTGCTCGACGCCGCCTCGCTGCTGTGCGAGGTCGCCGACGAGCTCGTCGTGCGCAGCGCCCGCGACACCCACGACGCCTGGGCGGAGCGGATCTACGGCGTCAAGCGCCGGGTCACCGGCTCCTCGCCCTCCCTCGCGGAACGGGCCCACCGCGGCATCGCCGGCGCGGTCTACGCCGGGCTGGGTGCGGGCCTACGCGCCGCCTCCACCGGCCTCGACAAGGCGGCCGCGGCAGGGCTCGGGCCGCACTTGGAGGACGGGCCACGCGGCCGGTTCGTCAGCTCCGCCGTCAACGGCCTCATCGGCGACCGGCTGCTGCGCGAGCGCCCCCAGCTCGCGATCGCGATGGGCGTGCGCAGTGGCGGACGCGACGTGCCGCTGGAGACCGAGACCCTCGCCGCGGCGTTCCCCGACGCGACGGGCCGCCTGGTCGTCTTCGTGCACGGCCTGTGCGAGAACGAGTCGTATTGGGAGCGCGGGCGCGCCGAGATCGGCACGACGTACGGCGACGCCTTGGCGGAGCGGGGTTGGACCCCGGTCTTCCTGCGCGCCAACACCGGGCTCTCCCTGCGCGAGAACGGCGTCGCGCTCACCTGTCTGATGGAGCAGTTGGTGGCCGCCTGGCCGACCGACGTCGCCCGGATCGCTCTGGTCGGCCACTCCCTGGGCGGCCTCGTGATCCGCGCGGCCGGCGCCGTCAGCTCGACCGTCGAGGAGCCCTGGTCGGCCAAGGTCAGCGACGTGATCACGCTCGGCACCCCCCACCTCGGCGCGCCGATCGCGTGGGGCATCGGCCACGGCAGCCGCGGGCTCGGCATGGTGCCGGAGACCGCGGCCTTCGGCAGGATCCTCGACTGGCGCTCGGTGGGGGTGCACGACCTGGTCGCCGGGCTGGCAGAGGACGTGCCGCCGCTGCCGCACGCGCGCTACCGGCTCGTCGCTGCGACCCTGAGCGAGTCCGAGCGGCACCCCGTCGGCAACGTCGTCGGCGACCTGCTGGTGCGCCCGCGCTCGGCGTACGGTCGCGACCGCCGGGGCCGCACCCTCTTCCCCGGCGCCGACGTGCTCCACGTCGGACGTTCGCACCACTTCGACCTGCTCAATCACCCCGAGGTCCACCGGGCGATGGAGGGCTGGCTCGCCGACTGAGACCCTGCCATGCTCCCTGCCATGCCCGCTGCCCCGACCAGTCCCGCCCCTGCCGACCGCGAGCTCCGGGTCGAGGCGAGCATCGCCGCCCCACCCGAGCGCGTCTGGGAGGCACTCGCGGACGTCTCGCGGATGGGGGAGTGGAGTCCGGAGCTGGTCACGATGCTCCCGCTCAAGCGCGGTGGCCTGCGCGTCGGGCAGTGGTACCTCGGCATCAACCGGCGCAAGGCGGTCGTCTGGCCGACTCGCAGCGTCGTCGCGGTCGTCGAGACCGGCCGGGTGCTCGCCTGGGACACCCGCTCCAGCGGGGCCCGGTGGATCTGGGAGATCAGCGCCGAGGACACCGCCGCCACGACCACCCGGGTCGTGCACCGGCGCCCGGTGCCGGGGTCGCTGACCCTGGTCAGCAAGGTCTTCGCCCCGGCGTTCCTGGGGGGCACGGCGGCGCACGCCGACGAGCTCGAGGCCGGCATGGCGACCACCGTCGCGCGGCTCAAGGCCAGCGTCGAAGGCGCCTGAGCGCCGCCGCGGTCCTCGAAATCCGCTGTCGGCGAACAGGGGTGGAATCGCCGTGGAACTGTCCGACCTTCGGGCTAGGGTCGGCGACGTGAACCAGAACTCCAGCCCTTCGGCGTACGCCCCCACCATGGGCGGGGGCGGACTCAACGTCCTCGACGACCACATCTACCAGCGCCTGCTGCGCGAGCGCATCGTGTTCCTCGGCTCCGAGGTCCGCGACCAGAACGCGAACGCCATCTGCGCCCAGCTGCTGCTGCTCTCGGCGGAGGACCCCGAGGCAGACATTTTCCTGCACATCAACTCGCCCGGTGGCTCCGTGGACGCCGGCATGGCGATCTACGACACCATGAACTACATCCCCAACGACGTGGCGACGGTCGGCATGGGCCTGGCCGCCTCGATGGGGCAGTTCCTGCTGTGCGCCGGCACCAAGGGCAAGCGCTACGCCCTGCCGCACGCGCGGATCATGATGCACCAGCCGTCCTCCGGCATGGGCGGCTCGGCCTCCGACATCAAGATCCAGGCCCAGCAGTCGCTGCACATCAAGAAGGTGCTGCTCGACCTGATCGCCGAGCACACCGGCCAGCCCGTCGAGCAGGTCATCGCCGACGCCGACCGTGACCGGTGGTTCACCGCCGACCAGGCCCAGGAGTACGGCCTCGTCGACCAGGTCATCAAGAGCGCCCGCGAAGCAGCCGACGAGGGCCGTCCGGCCCGGCAGAAGGACTGACACATGAACTACTACATCCCGCAGTGGGAAGAGCGCACGTCCTACGGCTTCCGACGGATCGACCCGTACGGCAAGCTCTTCGAGGAGCGCATCATCTACCTCGGCACGCCGATCTCGGACGACGTCGCCAACGCGGTGATCGCCCAGCTGCTGTGCCTGCAGTCGATGAACCCCGACCAGGACATCAGCATCTACATCAATTCTCCGGGCGGCTCGTTCACCGCGCTCACGGCGATCTACGACACGATGAAGTTCATCAAGCCCGACGTGCAGACGGTCTGCCTGGGCCAGGCGGCCTCCGCGGCGGCGATCCTGCTCGCGGCCGGCACGCCCGGCAAGCGGCTCGCGCTGCCGAACAGCCGGATCCTGATCCACCAGCCCTACACCGAGGGCACCTTCGGCCAGACCTCCGACATCGAGATCCAGGCCAACGAGATC
>WLIH01000174.1 GCA_009702305.1 Actinomycetota bacterium
AAGGCCGACTCGCCGCGTCAGGCCCAGGAGCTCGCCGATGCGTGGGTGCGTGGGCTCGCCGAGCAGGTCGCCTCCATCGAGAACCCGACCGGCGACGTCGCCAACGCAGTCGAGGTCGTGCCGGTCGAGTCAGCTGAGCTCCCGTCGAGCCCGGTCTCTCCGAACCCCCCGCGCAACCTGGCCATCGGTCTGGCCCTGGGCCTGCTGCTCGGCATCGCGTACGCCGTGATCCGCTCCCGGCTCGACCGTCGCCTGCGCTCCTCCAGTGACATCGACAAGCAGTTCGGCGTGCCCGTCGTCGGCCGGGTGCCTGCGATCAAGCAGCTCGAGACCGGTGGCAACTCCGGTGCGGCCGTGCTCAGCGTCAGCAAGTCCTCCGGCTCCGCCGGCTGGGAGCCGGGTGAGGCCTTCCGCAAGCTGCGCACCAGCATCGCCTACATGGACGTCGACAACCCGCCGCGGGTCATCGTGGTCACCAGCCCGCAGCCCAACGACGGCAAGTCGACCGTGTCGGCCAACCTCGCGGCCGCTATCGCCATCTCCGGCCAGCGGGTGACGCTGGTCGACGGCGACCTGCGCCGCCCATCGGTGGCCGACGGGTTCGGCCTGATCGAGGGCGCCGGCCTGACCGACGTACTGATCGGGCGCGTCACGCTCGACGAGGTGCTGCAGGACAGCCCCGACTTCGAGGGCCTCAGCGTGCTCGCCGCCGGCAGCATCCCGCCCAACCCGAGCGAGCTGCTCGGGTCTCGCGCCATGCACGGGCTTATCCAGGAGCTGGCGAAGGAGGGCATGGTCATCATTGACGCCCCGCCGCTGCTCCCGGTCACCGACGCTGCCGTCATCACGCGTGAGTGCGACGGAGCCATCGTCGTGATCTCGCACGCCAAGACGCTGGACAACGAGCTCACCGACGCGCTCGCCTCCCTGACCAGCGTGCAGGGCCGGGTCCTGGGCGTTGCGATCAACCGCGTGCCTCGGCGCGAGAGCGGCAGCGGCTACTACACCGGCTACTACACGAGCCAGTCGCCGGCCGCGCAGCCGAAGGCGACCACAGGTCGTCGACGCAGCTGATCGACCGCATCGAGGGCCGGGCCGGGGACATCTCGGGCCCGGCCCTCGATGCGTCCGGCGGCAGTCCCGGGGGTGCGTCAGCAGCTGGCAGGACCGATCGACACGACGTCGTCGCCCGATCTGGCGCCCGGTGTCAGTCTCACCTGGGGCGCGCCACGCTGGCCCGATCCCGCCTCCACCTGCCACTCGATGCTCGCCTGCTCGCCAGGTCCGAGCGGCAGGAAGGTCGTCACGACCGGGCGACCGTCCTGCTGGACCACCTCGAAGTCGTCGACCGACGCGCCGTCGCCGGCAAGCCCGGTGATGTCCCCACCGAGCGGCCCGTAGAGCCGCACCGCGACGACCTGGCTGCCGCGCAGGAGGCCGAGGCCGTCGTACCCACCGGTCACGTAGTCCGTGAGACCAGCGCCCCGCGCTGGCGCAGTCGACGCGAAGGTGGCACTCACCGTCAGCTGCTCGACACCGTCCTGGCAGCCGGTGGAGCTCACGTCGACGTCGTAGTCGAGGTAGTAGGACATCTTGGACTGCGTGAAGTCGTTGAGATACAGCCCGAGCTGAGGGGCGGTCCCGTCCGCGTCGGACAGCTCACCGGCGATGCGCGTCCCCGCCAGCTCCTCCTGGTCGACGTCGTCGAAGCTGTGCACCAGGATCCGCGACTCCGAGCCGCCGCGGGCGAGGGCTCGGAGCAGGTCCGATCCCGACCCACCGCCGGCCGTGACCGCCGTGAAGACCGCCGACGCCACCTGCCGGAACCACGCGTCCTGATCATCGGGGTCGGGAAAGCGGGCGTAGGTCTTGCTGAGCAACTCCTCGACGGCGTTCTCCGCGGTGAGCGTCACCCCACCGACGGTGACCGGGCCGGTGGCTCCGAGGAGGTACGACAGCGCCACCGGATCGACGGCGAGGACACCGTCGACTGGCTCGCCGTCGTAGACCTGCTCCCAGCGGGCCTGCCACAGGGCCGCCGCGCGAGGGAAGTCCGGCGTGAAGTTGGCGTCGCGGAAGTCCGTGCCGAGCAGGCGCCCGTAGATCTGGGTCTCCGCGGCCGTCAGCGGAAGCACCGGGGTGCGGATGGTGCCGAACGACTGGCCGGCCACCTGACGGCCGAGGCTCAGCCGGCCGTCGCTCGCGGCGAGGAGCGCAACCGCACCCGGTAGTCCCCCGGTCGACCGGGCCTCGGCGTTGTTCTGGAAGACCAGGAGGTAGCGCTTGTCGACGGTGCCGCCGAGCATGTCGGGGAGCACCTGAGCAGCCGTGTCGGCGGCCGCGAGGGCTCGCTCGGCTCGACCGATCTCAGCAGTCAGCTCGTCGTACTTGACCCTCAGCGCCCCGGAGAAGCCGGAGGACGACTGTGCGACGAGGTCGTCGTAGGCTCGCGAGAGAGCGTCGTGGCCGTCGGCCAAGGGTCCCTGAAGCTCGACGATCGCGTCGATCGGCACGCGACCGCCGACCGGCAGCAAGGTGTCGATCCGCTCGCTCGCGGCGATCAGCGGCTCGAGGTCGTCGCCGGTGAGGTCCGCGAGCACATCGCTGGCGACCTTGATCCCGCGCGCGTCGTCGCCATACACCGGCACGTGCGCCAGCGCCGACCAGGTGATCCCGCCGGAGATCTCGCTCGCTCGCTCCCCGTGCTCGCGCAGACGATCGACAGCGCGTTGGATGGCGGGGTCGTCGCCGGCATCGACGGCGGCGCGCAGCTCGCCGAGTGCGGAGTTGGCCTCGGTCAGCTCGCCGCGGAGCTCATAGGCCCGCCACCCGGCCCAGCCTGCAGCAACGATGAGCAGGACAGCGACCGCTGAGCCGCCGATCATCCACCTACGCACTGCTCCCCCTAGGCCCGTCGCGACGCCCTCCCGGCCCCGCTACCTGTGGGTGAGGCGTCAGCCCTTGCTGACGACGAACGTCGTGCTCGTCTTGGAGCGCTGCAGCCGCAGGCCCTTGGCCGGGATGAAGCGCAGGGTCGCGCGGTAGGTGCCGACCATGTAGAGGTTGCGGGTCACGAAGGTGAACGCGCGACCGGGACGCGCCTTGCGGTGCTTCTCGATGCGATTGACGACCTCGCCGTCGGCGTTCCTCAACTTGGCGACCAGCCGGAAGTGGCCGACGGCGCGCGTGCGCGCCGCCGACTCGGAGGTCAGGAGGGCGCCCGGAAGGATGTTGCCGACGTTGACCTCACCGATCAGGCGCGCGACCTCACCCTGCACCGTGTCCCCGAACGACGCCAGGCTCGCCACGGTCGGGACCGGCGTCGTGTAGTCGGCGGCGACCGCGGGCGCCACGGCCGTGACCGAGGCAGCGCTGATTGCGGTGAGGAGGGCGACGGCGGCGATCGGCTTCTTCATGGGGAAGACCTTTGGATGGAAGGAAGGCGGGGCAACATACGGCTGATCGGGGGTAACCACAAGGAGAACACGGAGTGCCGTGTCGACAAACCGGAGTAACTGATTGTCACGCAGTGGTCTGGACCAAAGGAATCTCACCCCATCCGATGCCCGGGTGGCTCCGAGTGCCCAGGTCGGATCAGCGGCAGGACGAGACCGCGACCGACGAGGTCGAGCCGGGGACCACGCTGGGAGTGACGTCGACCTGCACGTCGCCGGTCTGCTCGGCTGAGGCGACCATCCGCCAGGTGAGCTCCGTCGCGCCGCCTGCGGGGAGTCTCAGCTCGACCCGCGTGGCAGGCCGACCCTCGTAGTCGACGACCCGCGACCGGACCGGCCGACCGTCCTGGCGCACGTCGTTGAGCGAGCCGGCCTTCGGCCCGACAAGAAGGATGTAGAGGTCCTCGTCTCCGACCGGCACAGCCGGGTCCCCCCCGGTCACGTAGAGCGGCAGGTCGTCTGGAGCCTCCGGTGTCTTCAGCTGCAGCGCGGCCGTGCCGGTCAGCTCTTGCCGGCCGCGGCCACACCCCGTCGAAACGACCTTGGCCTGGTATCGCAGGTAGTAGCTGAGTTTGGATCCCGTTGTGCCGGTCGTGTCACTGACGAAGACACCGACTCGTGGCACATCCGCGGGAGCCGGCCGATCGACACCGGCGAGCGCGGTGCGAGTCACCTCACGTTCCTCATCAGGGTGAACGGAGGAGAACAGAAGGCGCTGCTCGTCGGCCGAGCGCTGGAGAGCGCGCAACAGGCCGGCCGCATCGTCGACATGTGTGACTGCGCCGAAGATCTTTGACCCCGCCCGACGGAAGAATGCGTCTTGGGCCTCGGGGTCGGTGAGCCGCGCGTACGTGCCGCTGAGCAGTTCGGCGGTCGCATTCTCGTGCGTGAGCTCGACCCCGTCGACCTCAACTGGCCCCGTGGCTTCCAGCACGTAGGAGAGCGTGACGGGGTCCGTCGCGACGACGCCGTCGAGGCGACCGCCAAATCGACGCTCCCAGTGCGCCGTCCAGAGGTCTGCCGATCGCGCGAAGCTCGGGATGGTGTTGGCGTCCACGAACCAGGTGCCAGCTCGCTCGGAGAACAGCGTCCGCTCGGCTGAAGACAACGGGAGGGCTGGGGTGTCCAAGTGGGGGAAGGCTTGGCCGGCCTCAGGATGCGTGAGCTGGACGAGCCCGTCGTCGACCTTGAGGAGGAAGGCACTCCCGGGGAACCCCCCCGTCGAACGGATCTCGGCGTTGTTTTGCAACACCAGGAGGTAGCGACGTGGGCCGTCGCCGCCGAGGACCGATGGCAACAGTCTTGTCGCTGTCGCGAGCCGACGTAACGGTCCGGCCGCAGTCTCGAGCGCCTCGGACACCTGCTGCCGCGCATCATCGATCTGCTGGACGTACGAGCCGCTCAGTCCAGCCACCGCCTGCTCGGACCTCGCGACCGCGGACCGTCCCGCCTCGACCGGCGTCTGGATCCGGCCGATCTCCTCGATCGGTATACGACCGCGTTGCGGTGACATCGCCCCGTTGTCGAGGTCGTAGGCGATGTCGAGTAGCGGATCGGCGACCTGAGCCGCCAGGTCGTCCAGCACGTCGCTCAGCACCCTGACGGCATGGGCATCGTCGCCGAAGACCGGAAGGTGCGTGAGCGCCGACCACGTCATGCCGTCCGTGCGCTCACGCGCATCATTGCTTCGCACACCGAGGTCCTGGACCGCGGCTCGAGCTGTCTCCAGGTCGCGTGCATCGACCGCGTCGCGGACCACCGATGCGGCCGACTTGGCCGCCTCGAGGTCTGACTTGACCTGCCACACCTGCCAGCCGACCCACGCGATCAGCAGCACACAGATGACGGCGATCGCGCGCGCGATCGAGCGGAGGCGGAGGGGGCGCGGCACGCACACATGGTCGCAGAATCGGTCGACAGGCTCCTGCACCGGCCGGGAGGTCGCGGGCAGTGCACCAGACGAAGACCGCCGACGATCAAGCGTTCAACGATGTGCCGTCGGGCCACCGGATACCTGCATCTAGGGTTGCAGCATGACCGGCACCACATCTCTGCCAGCGGCCCTCGTCACCGGCGTTGCCGGACAAGACGGCATCTACCTCGCCCGGCAGCTGGTCGCGGACGGCTACCACGTGGTCGGGACATACCGACCGGGCACCGAGGCCTCGCTGCCCGGCGCGTACCTCCGCGATGTCGCCCTGATGCCGTTGGACCAGCGCGACCGAGCTGGGTTCTCACAGGTCCTCGAGTCCGTACGACCGGTCGAGATCTACAACCTCGCAGGGATCACCTCCGTGGGCGCGAGCTGGAGCCGAGCGGAGGAGGTCGCCGAGACGAACGGCGTAGCCGTCCTCAGGATCCTCGAGGAGTTGGTCGCCTACCGGGACCGGCATGGCGAAGCGCCACGGTTCCTGCAACCGTCGAGCTCTGAGATGTTCGGCATCTCGGACCATCAGCCGCAGACCGAAGGCACCCCGCACCACCCTCGAAGCCCGTATGCGACGGCCAAGAGTTTCGCGCACCACCTGACGGTGAACTACCGCGAGTCCTACGACATCTTCGCGAGCACAGCGACCCTCTACAACCATGAGAGCGCGGTGCGAGGACCGCACTTCGTCACCCGGAAGATCACCCGCTCGGTGGCTGAGATCGCACTCGGTCGACGTGAGCACGTCACTCTGGGCAACCTCGACGTCAGACGGGACTGGGGTTTCGCCGGCGATTACGTCGACGCGATGCGGCGGATCCTGCGCCTGGACAACCCGACCGATTTCATCG
>WLIH01000175.1 GCA_009702305.1 Actinomycetota bacterium
AACACCAAGCCGCTGACGCGCTACTTCCCCGAGCTGGTCGCCGCCATCAAGGAGCAGCTGCCCGAGCGCTGCGTGCTCGACGGCGAGGTCTTCGTCGCCCTGCCCGCCGAGGGCGGGGGCCAGCGGTTGGAGTTCGAGGTGCTCCAGGAGCGCATCCACCCCGCCGCCTCGCGGGTCGACCTGCTCAGCACCCAGACACCCGCCGGCTTCGTCGCCTTCGACCTGCTGGCCCTGGGCGACGAGTCGTACGTCGATCGCCCGTTCGCCGAGCGGCGCGCGGCGCTCGAGAGCGCGCTGAGCGGACTCACCGGGCCGTGCCACCTCACCCGGACCACCACCGACCCCGCGGAGGCGCAGCGCTGGTTCGAGCAGTTCGAGGGCGCCGGACTCGACGGCGTGATGGCCAAGCCCCTCACGGCGACCTACTCCCCCAACGGCCGGACGATGCTCAAGATCAAGCACGAGCGCACCGCCGACGTCGTGGTCGCGGGCTACCGCGAGCACAAGACGTCGACGCCGGAGCACCCGCTGCTCGGCAGTCTGCTGCTGGGTCTGTACGCCGACGGCGAGCTCCAGCACATCGGGGTCAGCGCGAGCTTCACCGCCGCCCGCCGTGCCGAGCTGATCGAGGAGCTCCAGCCGCTGGTCTGCGATATCGCCGACCACCCCTGGGGTCGCTGGCAGGAGTTCCTCACCGCCAACCCCGACCGGGTCCCGGGCACGCAGAGCCGCTGGAGCGCCGGCAAGGACCTCTCCTTCACCCCGCTGCGCCCCGAGCGGGTCGTCGAGGTGAAGTACGACCACATGGAGGGTCGCCGCTTCCGCCACACCGCCCACTTCAAGCGATGGCGCCCCGACCGCGACCCGAAGAGCTGCGGCTACGACCAGCTCGAGCAGCCCGCCGGCTACGACCTGGCCGAGATCCTCGGCAGCTGAGGGACCGTCGTTGGCGGTCACCAGATCTCGATACGCTCGCTGGCGCTCGCTACTCGATCAACGAGGTGCCCTCGATCGTCGAGTGCCGCCGAGCGCCAGCGAGGCGGCGTATCGAGACGACCGCAGCCAGGGCTGGGTCCCAGCCATCGCTCGCTGGCGCTCGCTACTCGATCAACGAGACCGGTGCGGGGCTAGTCTCGACGTATGAGTGACTACGACGTCGTCCTGCTCGTGGAGCAGGCGCTGAGCGCTGCCGACGCGGCGCAGATCCACTCGCTGCACGAGGGCCTGGACGACCCGGTGACCTATCACGTGCTGCTCCCGCTCGAGGACGCCGCAGCCCGCATCGAGGCGGCGATGGGATCCCTCTCGGGTGGCGAGCTGCTCGCCGCCCCGTCGGCCGGCATGGCGGAGATCGACCTCGACGCCGTGCGCGCCGACTGCGAGGAGCGTTCGGCCGCCGAGCTCGCGACGACGCTCGAGCACCTGCGCGCCACCGGCGCGAGCGTCACCGGCGAGGTGACCGCAGACCCGCCGATCCAGCGCCTGGCGAGCCTCATCGAGGCGGTCGACGGACGTGAGGCGATCATCCTCACGCGCCCCCACGTGGTGGCCGAGTTCTTCCACCTCGACTGGACCTCGCAGGCGCGCCGCAAGCTCGGCGTGCCGGTGCTGCACCTGCTCGAGCACGAGACCTTCGACGAGCAAGCCGGCGGCGGCGAGGGTGTCACCGGCTTCTGAGCCACCCCCTACGCTGTCTCGCGTGAAGCTCTCCCGGCGTCGGCCGGAGGCCGGCCCCGCGCCGACCCCCGACACCCCCGCACCGCCGCCGACGCCGCCGCGCGGCGCCCCGGTGGCGACGTACGCCCGGATCCTCGACGGTGCCGCCCTGTGGCTGGCGGTGAGCGCCGAGCCCGGCCAGCTCTGCCTGCGCCGGTCCGACGAGCCGGGCGCTGTCCTCGTGCCGCTGACGACCGAGCTGGAGGAGACCGGGGTCGACCGGCTCTCCGTGCGCGCCGACGTGGCGGCGCTGCTGGGCACACCGGAGGCCGCTGCGACGTACGACCTCGTGCTGCTCGCGTCGGGCGGGCGCTCCCCCCGCGCGGTCTGGAGCCCGCCGCTGCCGCCCAAGGATCGCGCGCGGGTGCCGATCGCACCCGACGGCCGCACCCAGCTCGGCCTGACCCGCACCGCCGAGGGCCACCTGCAGGTCACGGCCCGCCCGGCCGCGCCCGGGGTCGACCTGCTCAGCATCCGCGTCGACACCGCCGGTCTCGAGCTCGAGGTCGACGCGACCTCCGGAGAGCTCGCCCTGCTCGCCGCCGACGAGACCGTGCTGGCGACCTACCCGCTCCGGATCGGGACCACATCCGCCCGGGCGCGGATCGTGGTGGCCGACCTGCCGGCGGTCGCGACGCAGTACGTGCGCTTCGCCGTCGGCACGCGCGACTCCTGGCGCCCGGTGCGCCGACGCCACAACGACCAGGTCGCCCGCGACTCGGTGCTGCTGCCGGAGCTGGTCGACGACGAGACCCAGCAGCTGCGCCTGCGGCTGAGGTGGGGGAAGCAGGCCGTCGCCGTCTTGACCGGACGCCTCCTCGAGGTCGGCAACCCCGACCACGACGAGGACGCCGACTCGGGCGAGGAGGACTGATGCGCATCACCTGGCTCGTCGACGACATCGCCCCCACCGCGTCCGGTGTGGGGGCCGGCGTGCTCAGCCAGGCCGCCGCCCTGGCCGCCGACCACGACGTCCGGATCATCAGCGTCGTGCGCTCCGCCGACGCGACCGAGGCCCTGGCCGCCGAGGTGGAGATCGACTGCCTGGTCGACCTGCGCGACGAGGACGCCCCGCTGCTGCTCGGCGACCACGCCGACCCTCCCCTCACGGCGAGCGCCGCGACC
Source organism: Actinomycetota bacterium (assembly GCA_009702305.1). Classification (GTDB taxonomy): domain Bacteria; phylum Actinomycetota; class Actinomycetes; order Propionibacteriales; family Nocardioidaceae; genus Nocardioides. Next base: position 2,842 of record WLIH01000175.1, read on the forward strand.
GCCCTCCTCGCCCTGGAGTCCGCTCTGGTCCCCGCCGCGTGGGACGACTCCCTCAGCGCACTGACGGACCTGGCCCTCGAGACCACCTTGCGCCACCTGGAGGCCGACGTCGTCGTCACCACCTCCGGGTCGCTGCTCGCGACCGCGATCCAGTTGCTGCCCGAGCGGATCGTCGTCGTCCACCAGGAGCCCGGCACGTCGTCGTCGCGCGGCGTGGGCGACGCCCTGCTGACCTACGCCGCCCGCGCCGACGTCGTGACCGTGCAGACCGCGACCATGGCCGGCTGGCTGCGCGAGCAGCTCGGCAGTCTGGCGCCGGAGATCCTGGTGGTGCCGCACCCGGTCGCTCGCGGCTTCACCCCCCGCTCCCGCCTCGACGCGCCCCTGATCGTCGCCGCGGGCCGCCTCGCGCCGGAGAGCCAGTTCCAGAAGCTCGTCACCGCCTTCGCCGACATCGCCGACCGGCTCCCCACGTGGCGGCTGCGGATCATCGGCGACGGCCCGATGCGCCAGGAGCTCGTGCGGGCCGTGCGCAAGGCCGGGCTCTACGACCGCGTCGAGCTGCCGGGCGCGGCGGTCGACCTCCCGGCCGAGTGGGCCAAGGCCTCGATCGCCGCCTCGACCTCGCGCTGGGGTGCCGCGGCGCCGCTCGCCGTCCAGCAGGCGATGGCCGCCGGCGTGCCGGTGGTCGCCGTGGACTGGACCGACGGACCACGCCACCTGATCGAGCACGAGGTCGACGGCGTGCTCGTGGCGCCCGAGTTCGTGGCCGGCATCGCCTCCGGCCTGCTGCGCCTGGCCGACGACGCCGACGAACGCCGCGCGATGGGCGCCGCCGCCGAGCGCGCGGCACGGGCCTGGCACCCCGACACCCTCGCCGAGCGGTGGATCGGCATCTTCGCCGACGCCCGGGCGCGCCGCGCCGGCCGCAGCCGCGTCGCCGCCCGCAGCGCAGTCGCCTCCGTGCGACGTCATACGGCTCCGGTGCCGGCCGAGCCCAGCACCGCGACACCCGAGCAGGCTCGTCGGGAGACCCTCGCCTACGCCGTCGAGTGCGCCCGCGCCGTCACCGACCAGTGGTGGGTCGTGCCACGCCACGCCTCGCCGGCTCCGGTGCTCATCGTGCCGATGCCGGCCCGACGCGCCTTCCTGGAGCGCCTCGCCTCCGGCCCGGCGCCGGCGTACCTCTCCCTGCGCGAGCCCGCGGGGCACGGATGGCCGGAGCGGCGCGGTCCGGTGCCGGACACGGCGCGCGAGCTGGCCCGGGGCATGTCCGCGGTGCTGAGCCTCGAGCCGTGGCCCGAGCACGACGGGCGAGCCAGCCTGCTGGGCCGCGGCTGCACCGTCGACGTGGAGTTCTGGGAGGAGTCGGTCGACGACGAGCTGGTCTCGCCGCGCCCCAACCAGTACGCACCCCGCTTCCCCCGCAGCGCCACGACTGTCGAGGCCGAGGTCGAGGGCGTCGCCGTGCGCACGCTCCCGCTGATGACAGCACCGACCGTGCGCGACTTCCGTGAGCCGATCGACATCGTCTACACCTGGGTCGACGGCAACGACCCCGTCTGGGACGCCGCCCGCGAGGAGCGGCTCGCCGCCGTCACCGGCACCGCGCGCACGCGCGAGTCGAGCGGCCGGGCCCGCTTCATCTCCCGCGACGAGCTGCGCTACTCGCTGCGCTCGGTGCACCTCTTCGCCCCGTGGGTGCGCCGCATCCACGTGGTGACGGCCGGGCAGACCCCGCCGTGGCTCGACGTGGACCACCCGCAGATCCGGATGGTCGACCACCGCGACATCCTGGCGGCCGACGCCCTGCCGACCTTCAACTCCCACGCGATCGAGACCGGTCTGCACCGGGTGCCCGACCTCGCCGAGCACTTCGTCTACCTCAACGACGACGTCCTGCTCGGGCGGCCGGCGCGACCCGAGACGTTCTTCAGCCCGGCCGGGCACTTCGCGGCCTTCTTCTCCGCGGTCACGGTCGGCCTCAGCGACGTGCCCGACGCGGCGCCGTTCCTCAAGGCGGCCTGGAACAACCGCCGGCTGCTGCAGGACGCCTTCGGGGTGGTCACCACCCACACGCTCGCCCACACACCGCACCCGCACCGGCGCTCGGTGCTCGACGAGGTCGCGCGACGCTTCCCCGACGAGGTCGGCGCGACCGCGCAGGCGCCGTTCCGCTCCGACACCGATCTCTCGATGCTCAGCTCGCTCGCCCAGCACTACGGGCTGATCACCGGCACCGCGTACGCCGGGCGCGGCTCGCTGGCCTTCGTCAACCTCAGCAACAGCGACGTCGAGCGCCGCCTCGACCAGCTGCTCGCCGACCGCGACCACGACTTCATCTGCCTGGCCGACCACCACGACCACGCCTTGCGCGTCGGTCGCATCGACCAGGTGCTGGCCGAGTGGTTCGAGGCGTACTACCCGGTCGCCGCCCCCTGGGAGCGCTGAGCCTGCCTCAGGCCGAGCTCAGGACCGGTCGCGCAGCTCGCGCAGCGCCTGGCGGTGCTTGCGGTTGAGCCGCTGCGTGACCTGACGGCGCACGGCGATCTCACGCGCCTCGGTCTCGTGGAAGGCGAGCCCGGCCGCCAGGTGGTGCATCCGGACGTACTCCACCCGGGCCTGCTCCAGCCGCGCGACCTGCTCGGCGTCGTCGGGCGCCTCGACCAGCGCGTTGACCGCCGTCCAGATCCGCTCGGCCACCTCGCGCAGGTCGCTGGGCACGTCGACGTCGTCCCAGGTGACCCGCGACCGGTTGAGCTCGGTGGTGAGGAAGTCGTCGATCGGGTGGCGGTCGCCGGCGACGAGGTCGGCGTCGTAGTCGACCGCGACCTGGGCACCGGCCCGGGTCAGGGTGCTGCGCCAGTCGGCCAGCAGGTCGTCGTAGCGGACGAAGGCCCGTCGGGCGCCGCGGGTGGCGAGCTCGGTCTCGAGGGTGTTGTTGACCCAGCCCGCGACGTTGGCCGTGGTGCGCCGCAGCCGCACGTCGTCGCTCTCGTCGGTGAGGAACGCCGAGTCGCGCGACTTCGCGACCACCGTCGGGTGCCGCAAGGTCGTCAGAAAGGCGAGGTCGTAGCCGACCGTGGCGGCGGCGGTGCGCCACAGCGCCGGGACCCAGAAGATCCGCGGGTCCTTGACCAGCAGCTGATCGGGGCCGGCGTGCTCACGCAGCCAGGAGGTCAACCGCGACACCACCTCCGGGTCGGCGGCCGCCGCCGCGGCCAGCGCTCCCGCCTCGGGCCGGGCGTCGTTCGTGCGCACCGGGACGCTGCCCAGCAGCTCCTTGTGGAAGTCGACCACCCACTGCGACTCGTAGAAGCCGCGCGGGTTGATCTCGTTGGGCTCCAGCTCGGGCGGGGGGATGTGCAGGCCGAGCCGTTTGAGG
>WLIH01000176.1 GCA_009702305.1 Actinomycetota bacterium
AAGAGACCGCCGAGGATGCGGACACCCTTGACCGGCCCGCCCGCGGAGGCGTTGACGACCTTGAAGGCCACCGTGCCGTTGGCGGACTTCTTCGGCACGTCGAACGCCGGCACCGGGTCGGTGTCGGCCTCGTCGACCGTGGAGGCCGAGACACCCATGCCGCGGCTGGCGAACGCCGACCAGATCAGGTCGGTGTACTTCGCCTTGTAGCGGAGCTCGCTCGCCTTGAGGATCGCGTCGCGCATGTCGAGCATGGTAGGCGTCGGCGGGGCGAGGGGCATGGCGTCGGTGACGAGGTGCTCGGCGATGTCGCTGGCCTTGCGCTGGTTGCCGCCGACCGACTTGAGGATGGCCGTGCGCAGCGTCCAGAGGGTCGCCGTCCAGATCTCGCCGTCGGAGTGCACCTCCGGACCGCTCATGTCGTAGCCGTAGTCACCGTAGGTGGCCGGGCTCTTGGCGTAGTTCCAGTTGCGGATGCCGCGGTCGGGGTCGCCGACGTACGGCGCCGTGACGGCGGTGCGGGTCAGGCCCTCCCGGAAGAGGTGGTTCATGGCGTACCAGTCGCCCCAGCCCTCACCCATCGCGCCGGACTGGCCGGTGCCGAGCGAGCCCAGGCCGCCGCCGCCGACGTAGCGGTTGGACAGGCCGTGGCTGTACTCGTGCTGGATGATCGTGGAGTCGAAGTCGCCGTCGCGGGCCTCGCCCTCGAAAGCGTCGTCGACGAACTCCCACAGGTACATGTTGGTGAAGCCCGGGATGCCGTCGGGCAGGGTCAGCATGTTGGCGTTGTTGCGGCCCAGGGCGAGCACGGCCGAGGTGAGGTTGAGCGCGCCGGACTGGGCGCCACCGATGATCGGGTCGCCGCCGAGACCCGGCGTGCCGCCGGCCTCGTTGTTGACCAGCTGGAAGTTGCCGGCCGACTCGGTGAAGCCGAACTCGTAGTACTCGTCGTGGATCCGGTTGTGGTGGTAGAAGAGGTTGACCGAGGCCGCGTCGGCGTCCTCGACGAACGATCCGGTGGCGCCGTTGCTGGTGCCCCAGGCGTCGTTGAACGCGAAGTCGAACGCGCCGGTCGGCGAGATCGTGCGGTTGTACTGGTCGGCGGCGACGAGCGGCACCGTCCAGGCCTTGGCGGCGTCCGCGTTGTTGCCGAGCAGCGTGATGCCGGGCAGGCCGACCATGCCGGTGGGGTCGAGGTAGCCGCCCGGCGACTGCTCGTTGGCGTCGAAGCTGACGACCTTGGGCTTGCCGCCCTTCTTGGCGCCCGGGTAGTTCTCGTAGATCGTGCCCTCGGCGTGCTGGACCAGCGACTTGCGGAAGAGCGGTCGGCCGGTCTCGGCGTCGACGATGATCGCCCACGCGTCGTCGATGCTCTCGATCGCCAGGACGGCGTACGCCGCGCGCGCACCCGACGGCGTCGGGAAGGCGATCTTGCGGACGTACTGCGTCGCACCGAGCACCGAGCCGCCGAAGACCTGGTAGCCGCCGAGCACCTCGCCGGTCGCCTTGGCGACGAAGCCCTTGAGGTCGGGGACCAGGCTCTTCACGACGCCACTGAGGGCCTGCGCGGGAGTGAGCTTGAAGGCGCCGCTCAGACCGGTGCTGCGCACCGAGTCACCGGCGTAGCTGACGACCCGGCCGTCGCGGTCGACGACGACGGTCATGATCGCGCCGAGACCGGACTCGATGCCGGCGAAGGTCTGCGCGAAGCTGAGGACGGTCGCGCCGATCTCGGGCAGCTCGTGGTCGCGCACGACCGCCAGGGAGGAGACATCGGCGGCGCTGAGGCCGAAGACCGCGCGGTGGGTGTCGAGCCAGCGCTGCGCGATCGCGAGCGGCTCGCCGGAGCTGGGGCCGGTGAGGGCACCGCCCACGACACCGATCATCCGCGGCGTGCCGCTGGCGTTCCACGACACCTGCGCGTCACCGAGGCGGGCGACCGCCTGGCGCTGGGCGGCCGTCGGCGCGAGCTTCGGCAGCGCCGCCCGCGAGTCGAAGGAGAGGTTGGAGGCGGCGTCACCCGCAGGCAGCACTGCCTGGGAGAGATCGCTGAGAGCGGTCAGCGGTGCTCGCTGGGGGGCACTCTGGGTCGCCGCCTGGGACAGGCTCGGGGTGGCGATGAGAGCGCCGGCGACAGCAGTCAGCAGCAGCTTGCGGGATCGGGTCACGGGTTGCCTTGTCGGGTCGAGTGGCTCGGTCTGGGCCAGGGTGATGGCCCCTGCCGAGTGAACGATCGGTCCCCCGGATCGTCACGCCGCGGTCGGCTGTCGGACCTGATGTGTTCAATGTCTCCTGTGCTCCTCGCCGACGTCGTGTCCACCTCCGCAGCCGTCGCCGCCACCCGCTCGCGCACGGCCAAGGTCGCTGCCCTGGCGCAGACGCTGTCGGCGGCCGCACCCGACGAGCGCAGCGTGGTGGCGTCGTTCCTGGCCGGATCGCTGCGGCAACGACGCACCGGCCTGGGTTGGCGCTCCCTGGGCTCGCTGCCGCCAGCCGCCTCCTCCCCGTCGCTGACCGTGAGGGAGGTGGATGAGGCGTTCGCCGCGATTGCCGCCCTGGCAGGCCCCGGCTCGCAGGGCGCACGCGCGGCCGCTGTCGAGCACCTCTTCTCCCGAGCCGTCGTCGAGGAGCAGGCCTGGCTGAGCGGCGTGGTCACCGGCAACCTGCGCCAGGGAGCCCTCGACGCTCTGGTCCAGGACGCCGCTGCACGGGCCGCGGACGTGGCGCCGGCCGACGTGCGTCGGGCTGCGATGCTCGCCGGCTCGACCGTTGCTGCCGCCGTCGCAGCCCTCGACGGCGGCAGCGCCGCTCTGGCGTCGTTCCGGCTCGAGGTGGGTCGGCCGGTGCTGCCGATGCTCGCCTCGACGGCACCCGGGATCGAGGAGGCCTTCGCCAAGGCCGGCGGCGGGACGCTCGCGGTCGACACCAAGCTCGACGGCATCCGGATCCAGGTGCACCGCTCCGGCGACGCGGTCCAGATCGTGACCAGGACGCTCGAGGACATCACGGCCCGGCTGCCCGAGGTCGTCGACATCGTGCGCGCGCTGCCGTTGACGTCGGTGGTGCTCGACGGCGAGGCGCTGGCGCTCGGCCCCGACGGGCGACCCCGCCCCTTCCAGGAGACGGCGTCGCGCACGGCACAAGCCGCCGGACAGAGCGTCACGCCGTTCTTCTTCGACCTGCTCCACCTCGACGGTCGCGACCTGCTGGACTCACCCGGCTCCGCGCGGCTGGCAGCGTTGGCCTCGGTCGTGCCGCCGGCGTACCTCGTGCCGCGCTTGGTCACGGCGTCGGTCGAGGAGGCGGCGGCGTTCTCCACCTCGGCTCTCGCTGCCGGACACGAAGGCGTCGTCGTCAAGGACCTCGCTGCCGGCTACGACGCCGGGCGTCGAGGAGCCGCCTGGGTGAAGGTCAAGCCGGTGCACACCCTCGACCTGGTCGTGCTCGCCGTCGAGTGGGGCTCGGGCCGACGCTCGGGACTGCTGTCCAACATCCACCTCGGCGCCCTAGATCCTGACGGCGGGTTCGTGATGCTCGGCAAGACGTTCAAAGGTCTTTCAGACCAACTCCTCCAGTGGCAGACGAGACGCTTCACCGAGCTCATGGTTGACGACAGCGGATGGGTCGTTACCGTGCGTCCGGAACAGGTGGTCGAGATCGCGTTCGACGGGGTGCAGCGATCGTCTCGATACCCAGGTGGCGTCGCCCTGCGGTTCGCGCGGGTGGTGCGTTATCGGGACGACAAGACTGCAGATGAGGCGGACACGATCGACGACGTCAGGGCTTTTCTTCCATGAAGGTGAGCAACTCCGGCGCACACCTGACTACCCGTGGCAGGATCCCCGTTGAGATATCCACACCGCGCGGAAGGAAGCCTTGAATGCCGAGCTTGGAGGACGAGATCGCCGAGCGTCGACGCGACATCTTCACCGACGCATACAGCATGTCGATCGGCGAGATCACCAACCTTTACCGCGACGGCGAGTTGGACGTTCACCCCGAGTTTCAACGGATCTTCCGATGGGACGACCTCCAGAAGACGCGGCTCATCGAGAGCCTCCTTCTCGGGATTCCCCTTCCGTCGATCTTCGTTGCGCAGACCGAGGACGGCGCCTGGGACGTGGTTGACGGCGTCCAGCGGTTGAGCACCATCCTTCAGTTTCAAGGTCTTCTGAAGGACGACGAAGAGCAAGTGGTTCCGCCTCTAGTGCTGAATGGCACCCAACTGCTGCCCTCACTCGCGGGAAAGGTCTGGGAGTCCGAGGATGTGGCCATCTCACTCACCCAGGCGCAACGCTTGGACCTTAAGCGAGCAAAGCTGGACTTGAAGATCGTTAAGCGCGAGTCAAGCGCCGAGAGTAAGTACGACTTGTTCCAGCGCCTCAACTCCTACGGATCTCAGGCCACCCCGCAAGAGGTTCGCAGTTGCATCCTGATCGGGACTGATAGGTCGTTCTACACCTGGCTTCGCGAATTGGCTGAAAGCGAGGATTTCCTCTCGACCCTGGCCCTGAGCGAGCGACTGATCTCCGAGCAGTACAACTACGAACTTGCTCTGCGGTTCATTGTCCTCCGTCGCGCAGATGCCGCGACAATTGCCAGCATCGGTAACCTCGGTGAGTTCCTGACAGCTCAATCAGTCAACCTGGCGCTCGATCCAAGCTTTGACAGGGCTGGAGAGCGCGAAGCCTTCCTGAAGACATTCAGACTCTTGAACGAAACCTCAGGCGACAGCGCATTCAAGAGATGGAGCGGCACGAAGGACAAGTTCGAGGGAGCCTTCCTGAACACCGCTTTTGAGGTGATAGGGATGGGGCTCGGCCACAACATTGACGCTTACTCCGCCGCGGATGAAACGACCGCGGTCGAGCGAGCGAAGGAGTTCTGGCTCGACCAGCGGTATGCGGCCGGATTCGCGACCGGAGTCCGCGCCGACACTCGAATGGCTCGAACCGTGCCCCTGGGCAGGGATCTGTTCGCGCGATAGGGAGGGGCCGACCGCATGGCTACCCTCGCCGAGCAGTTTGTTGATGACCTCGACGCCGACCTCGCAAAGCGTCGACGCGAACTGATCGACCTACGCCTCATGATCAGTTCAGGAACGGGTTCACGCCTTGCGATGCTCGGCCGGACTTGTCAGGTCATGGCCTACGCGCATTGGGAAGGTTTCGTCAAGCACGCGCTCCAGACTTACCTGGAATACATAGTCATGCTCCAACCAAAGCTTGGCGACCTACGACTAGAACTGCAGGCGCTTTCAGTAAGGCACGCGATGCGATTGGCAGTGGCCCCGGAACGTGATATCGCCCAGTTGGCCTTGCTAATCCCTAGCCTCGACGCGCGTGCGAACGACGTGTTCGTGGTCGACCCGAAAGAGATCATTCGTTCGGGCAATCTCACTGCAGACACGCTCCGGGTGCTACTCGGCTGTAGCGGCCTCCAGTTTGGCGCGATCTACCAAGCCCGAGAGAACTACATCGACTCCGTTATCTGCGGGCGCCGGCATCGTGTCGCTCACGGTAGTTGGCAGCCGGTCACACCAACGGAAGCGAGGGACCTACTTGCTGACGTGATGTCGCTATGCCAAGAGATCAACGATCAGGTTCAGACCGCCGTGGTGTATGAGCACTACAGGATCTAGTTCGAGCCCCGCGCCAGTTCGCGCCTACTGAAAACGTCCTCGGCAAGACGTTCAAGGGGATGACCGACGACATGCTGAGCTGGCAGACCTCACGCTTCCTGGAGTTGGAGACCTCGCGCTCGGCGTACGTCGTCCACGTCCGGCCCGAGCAGGTCGTCGAGATCGCCTTCGACGGCCTGCAGGCCTCGACCCGTTACCCCGGTGGGCTCGCGCTGCGCTTCGCCCGGGTGGTGCGCTATCGCGACGACAAGACCGCGGACGAGGCGGACACGATCGACGTCGTCCGCGCGCTCGCAGCCCGCTGACGTTCCACAGGCCGGTCTGGGTGGCGTCCCGTCCCCGGCAGCGGCGAGCGGCCTGGCGACCTCGGCGCATGCGAGATTCCCTGGGGACATGGCCATCCCTGCTCTCTCCGCTCCCGGGCCAGCGCCTGCGCTGGCTGAGGCGCTGCTGCTCGTCACCGCCACGGACACCGCGGCGTGGGCGTCGCTGGACGACGAGACCATCGTCGAGACGGTCGAGTCCCTCCAGCGACTGCGTGCCGCGGTGCGCGCGGTGGAGGCGCGTGTGATCACCGAGGTCGA
>WLIH01000177.1 GCA_009702305.1 Actinomycetota bacterium
ACGGATCTGGCCATGCAGCTGCTCAAGGACGCGGAGGGCGCCGATCACGAGATCGCGATCACGACCCTCAACGCCGCGACCGAGGACGAGGCCGTCGAGGTCAGCCGCAGTGTGGCCCGCAGCAACCTCTTCAAGGCTGCCGTGTTCGGCAACGACCCCAACTGGGGCCGCGTGCTCGCCAGCATCGGCACCACCCAGGCGGCCTTCGACCCGGCCGACCTGGATGTCGCGATGAACGGCGTCTGGGTCTGCCGCAGCTCCACCCCGCACGCCGACCCGAGCGAGGTCGACCTCCACCCGCGCGAGGTCAGCGTGACCATCGACCTCAAGGTCGGCTCCGCACGGGCGACCGTGTGGACCAACGACCTGACCCATGCCTACGTCCACGAGAACAGCGCGTACTCCTCATGAACGACTCGACCACGCCGACGTACGACGTCAGCAAGCCCGACCAGGCCAAGGCCCGCACCCTCGCGGCGGCCCTGCCGTGGATGAAGGAGTACCACGGCCAGATCGTCGTGGTGAAGTACGGCGGCAACGCGATGACCGACGACGCGCTCAAGCGCGCCTTCGCCGAGGACATCGCCTTCCTGCGCTTCGCGGGCTTCAAGCCGGTCGTCGTGCACGGCGGCGGCCCACAGATCTCAACGATGCTCGACCGGCTCGGCATCCGCTCGGAGTTCCGCGGCGGGCTGCGGGTGACCACCCCCGAGGCGATGGACGTCGTGCGGATGGTGCTCGTCGGGCAGGTGCAGCGCGAGCTCGTCGGGCTGATCAACGAGCACGGTCCGTTGGCCGTCGGCTGCTCCGGTGAGGACGCGGGGCTGTTCACCGCGACCCAGACCAACACCGTCGTCGACGGCGAGGAGGTCGACCTCGGCCTCGTCGGAGAGGTCACCTCGGTGCGCCCCGAGTCGGTGCTCGACCTCATCGAGGCCGGCCGGATCCCGGTCGTCTCCTCGGTCGCGCCCGACGTCAACGGCCTGGTGCACAACGTCAACGCCGACTCCGCCGCCGCCTCGCTGGCGGTCGCGCTGGGAGCGAAGAAGCTGCTCGTGCTCACCGACGTCGAGGGTCTCTTCCTCGACTGGCCGAGCTCGGAGGACGTCATCGGCGAGATCAGCCCCGAGGCCCTCGCCGAGATCCTGCCGACCCTCGCCAGCGGCATGGTGCCGAAGATGGGCGCCTGCCTGCAGGCGGTCCGGGGTGGCGTCCCGCGCGCGACGGTGGTCGACGGCCGCGAGCCGCACGCCGTCCTCCTCGAGCTGTTCACCAAGGAAGGCGTCGGCACCCAGGTGCTGCCGGGCGTCGAGACCAAGACCCGCAAGGCACGGGAGATCACCTCATGAGCTACCAGGAGCGGTACGCCGCCTCGTTGATGAACACCTTCGGTCCGCCCAAGCTGGTGCTGGCCCGAGGCGAGGGCGCCCACGTGTGGGACACCGAGGGTCGGGAGTACGTCGACCTGCTCGGCGGCATCGCCGTCAACGCGCTCGGCCACGCCCACCCGGCGCTCGTCGCGGCCGTCACCGGCCAGCTGGAGACCCTCGGTCACATCTCCAACTTCTTCACCAGCGGCCCTCAGGTCGAGCTGGCCGAGCGGCTGCTCGCCCTGCTCGCGGCCCCGGCGCCGGGCAAGGTGTTCTTCACCAACTCCGGCACCGAGGCCAACGAGGCGGCGTTCAAGCTCACGCGCCGCACCGGCCGCACCCACGTGGTGGTCGCCGAGGGCGCCTTCCACGGCCGGACCATGGGCGCGCTCGCGTTGACGTCGAAGGAGGCCTACCGCGCGCCGTTCGAGCCGCTGCCGGGCCACGTGACGTTCGTGCCGTACGGCGACGCGACGGCCCTGACCGAAGCCGTCACCGACGAGACCGCCGCGATCCTGCTCGAGCCGATCCAGGGCGAGGCGGGCGTGAACGTCGCCCCCGACGGATACCTCGCGGCCGCGCGTGCCGCCGCCGACGAGCACGGCGCGCTGCTCTGGCTCGACGAGATCCAGTCCGGCATGGGTCGCACCGGTGCGTGGTTCGCCCATGCCGCCAGCGGCGTCGTGCCGGACATCGTCACGCTGGCCAAGGGGTTGGGCGGCGGCTTCCCGATCGGTGCCGTGATCGGTCTCGGCGCCGCGGCCGACCTGCTCGAGCCCGGCAACCACGGCACGACGTTCGGCGGCAACCCGGTCGCCTGCGCCGCCGCCCTCGCGGTGATCGCGACGATCGAGGGCGAGGAGCTCCTCGAGCACGTGACGGTCCTCGGGCAGAAGATCCGCGACGGTCTCGCCGCCGACCCGCGGGTCACCGAGGTCCGCGGCGAGGGGCTGCTCATCGGCCTCGATCTGGTCTCCGACTCGTCGGCTGCGGTGGCCGCGGCCGCCCTCGAGGCGGGCTTCATCGTCAACAACGCCACCCCGTGCCGGATCCGCCTGGCTCCGCCCCTCGTCCTCACCCAGGACGACGCGGCGGCGTTCCTGGCCGCGTGGCCGGGCATCCTCGACGCGGCGGGTGTCTCGTGACCCGCCACCTGCTGCGCGACGACGACCTCAGCCCCGACGAGCAGCGCGAGGTCCTCGACCTGGCCGCCCGGCTCAAGGCCTCGCCGTACGCCGTGCGCTCTCTGGCCGGCCCCCGGTCGGTCGCGATGATCTTCGACAAGCCGACCCTGCGCACGCAGGTCTCCTTCGGCGCCGGCGTCGCCGAGCTGGGTGGGTATCCGATGCTCATCGACGGCGCCCTCGCCGGCATCGGCGTGCGCGAGTCGGTGGAGGACGTCGCCCGGGTGCTCGGGCGCCAGGTCTCGGCGATCGTGTGGCGCACCTTCCATCAGGGCTACCTGGAGTCGATGGCCGCCCACGCCGGTGTGCCGGTCGTCAACGCGCTGACCGACGACTTCCACCCGTGCCAGCTGATCGCCGATCTGCTCACGGTGCGCGAGCACCGCGGCGAGCTCGCCGGACTGAGCGTCGCCTTCGTGGGCGACGGCGCCTGCAACATGGGCAACTCCTGGCTGCTGGCGGGCGCGACCGCCGGGATGCACGTGCGCATCAGCGCTCCGGACGGCTACCTGCCCGCTCCGGCGATGTTCGAGCGGGCCGCGGAGATCGCCGCCGCGACCGGCGGCTCCGTGCTCGCCGAGCCCGACCCGAAGGTCGCGGTCACCGGCGCCGATGTGGTCGTCACCGACACCTGGATCTCGATGGGCAAGGAGGAGGAGTCGGCGGCGCGCGAGGCGGTCTTCGCGCCGTACTCGCTCACCTCGGAGCTGATGGCGTGCGCGGCACCGGACGCGATCGCGATGCACTGCCTGCCGGCCTACCGCGGCAAGGAGATCGACGCCGAGGTGCTCGACGGCCCGCAGAGCGTGGTGTGGGACGAGGCCGAGAACAGGCGCCACGCCCAGAAGGCCGTGCTGACCTACCTGCTCGCGGCCGGGGCGGAGGCGTGATGACGGAGTTCGCGCTGCGACCGACCACCAAGAACGCCCGCCACCAGCGCATCGTCGAGCTGGTCAGCCACCACGAGGTCCACTCGCAGGGCGAGCTGGCCGCGCTGCTGGCCGAGAGCGGCCTGCACGTGACGCAGGCGACCCTCTCGCGCGACCTGGTCGAGCTCGACGCCGTCAAGGTCCGCGCCGCGAGCGGGTCGCTCGTCTACGCCGTGCCGGCCGAGGGCGGCGACCGGCGCCCGGCCGCACCCGCCGACTCCGCCGCCGGGCGGGCGCGGTTGGCGAGGCTGTGCAGCGAGCTCCTCGTCAGCGCCGACGCGAGCGCCAACCTCGTCGTGCTGCGCACCCCGCCCGGGGCCGCCCAGTTCCTCGCGTCGGCGTTCGACCGCGCCGACTTCGGCGACATCCTCGGCACCATCGCGGGCGACGACACCGTCCTGGTGATCGGGCGCGACCCGGCTGGCGGCGACGACTTGGCACGACGTTTCATGGCCTATGCCGACGGTGCCTCCGAGCCCGCGTCCGCAGAGCCTCCCATCCACGAACAGAAGGACACCCCGTGAGCAAGGTCCTCACCACGCTGCCCCAGGGCGAGCGCGTCGGCATCGCATTCTCCGGAGGGCTGGACACCTCGGTGGCGGTGGCCTGGATGCGCGACAAGGGCGCGATCCCGTGCACCTACACGGCCGACATCGGGCAGTACGACGAGCCCGACATCTCGGGGGTCCCGGCCCGCGCCAAGGAGTACGGCGCCGAGATCGCACGCGCGGTCGACTGCCGTCTCCAGCTGGTCGAGGAGGGTCTCGCCGCGATGGCGTGCGGCGCCTTCCACATCCGCTCCGGCGGGCGCACGTACTTCAACACCACGCCGCTGGGCCGGGCGGTGACCGGCACGATGCTGGTGCGCGCGATGCACGAGGACGGCGTCGACATCTGGGGCGACGGCTCGACGTTCAAGGGCAACGACATCGAGCGCTTCTACCGCTACGGACTGCTCGCCAACCCCGCGCTGCGCATCTACAAGCCCTGGCTCGACGCCGACTTCGTCACCGAGCTGGGCGGTCGGGCGGAGATGAGCCAGTGGCTGACCGAGCACGGCCTGCCGTACCGCGACAGCGCCGAGAAGGCCTACTCCACCGACGCCAACATCTGGGGCGCCACCCACGAGGCCAAGACGCTCGAGCACCTCGACGTCTCGCTCGAGGTGGTCGAGCCGATCATGGGCGTGAAGTTCTGGGACCCGTCCGTCGAGATCGCCACCGAGGACGTCACGATCCGCTTCGAGCGCGGCCGCCCGGTCGCCATCGACGGTCGCGAGTACGCCGACCCGGTCGCGCTGGTCCACGCGGCCAACACCATCGGCGGGCGCCACGGACTGGGCATGTCCGACCAGATCGAGAACCGCATCATCGAGGCGAAGTCGCGCGGCATCTACGAGGCTCCGGGCATGGCACTGCTGTGGATCGCCTACGAGCGGCTGGTCAACGCGATCCACAACGAGGACACGATCGCCAACTACACCGCCCAGGGCCGCCAGCTCGGCCGACTGCTCTACGAGGGCCGCTGGCTGGACCCGCAGTCGCTGATGCTGCGCGAGTCGATCCTGCGCTGGATCGCCTCGTTGGTGACCGGCGAGGTCACGCTGCGCCTGCGCCGAGGCGAGGACTACACCGTGCTGCGCACGTCCGGGCCGGCGTTCTCCTACCACCCGGACAAGCTCTCGATGGAGCGCACCGAGAACGCCGCCTTCGGCCCGACCGACCGCATCGGCCAGCTGACCATGCGCAACCTCGACATCGCGGACTCGCGGGCCAAGCTCGAGCTGTACGCCGCCCAGCCCTTCGACCAGGGTCAGGTGCTCGTCGAGCACGGCACGCTCTTCGGCGAGCTCCCGTCCGGCGGCGCCGACCAGATCATCGAGAACACCACCCTGACCGAGGGCCTCGGCGACGAGGCGCTCGACGCCGCGGCGATGGAGTCCGGCACCGACTGATGGCGTCCGGCACCACGCGCGCCGCGGCGTGCGCCCCGACGTCCACGATCCGAGGAGAGACGTGAGCACCACCAACACCGGCAAGCTCTGGGGCGGTCGGTTCGCCGGCGGGCCGTCGCCCGAGCTCGACGCACTGTCGCGCTCGACCCACTTCGACTGGCGGCTGACCCCCTACGACCTGGCCGGCTCCCGGGCCCACGCCAACGCGCTGCACCACGCCGGTCTGCTCAGCGACGTCGACCATGCCGAGCTGCTGCGCGGCCTGGAGGTGCTGGGGGAGCGCTACGCCGCCGGCGAGCTGCTCCCCGACGCCGGCGACGAGGACGTCCACGGCGCGCTCGAGCGGCTGCTCCTCGACGAGGTCGGCGCCGACGTCGGCGGCCGCCTGCGCGCCGGTCGCAGCCGCAACGACCAGATCGCCACGCTGTTCAAGGTCTTCCTGCGCGATCACGGGCGGGTGATCGCGGCGCATGTGCTCGACCTCGTCGACGTGCTGGCAGCGCAGGCGGGGGAGCACCTGGACCTCGACCGACCCGCGATCATGCCGGGGCGCACGCATCTGCAGCACGCACAGCCGGTGCTGCTCGCGCATCACCTGATGGCGCACGCGTGGCCGCTGCTGCGCGACGTCGACCGGCTCGCCGACTGGGACGCCCGGGTCGCGGCCGAGTCGCCGTACGGCTCCGGGGCGCTGGCCGGCCAGAGCCTGGGCCTCGACCCCACCCAGGTCGCCTCC
>WLIH01000178.1 GCA_009702305.1 Actinomycetota bacterium
CAGCAGATCAACTGGGTGCCCGACCACATCCAGGACGGCCAGTTCGGCCGCTGGCTGGAGAACGCCCGCGACTGGTCGATCACCCGCAACCGCTTCTGGGGCTCGCCGGTGCCGGTGTGGAAGAGCGACGACCCGGCGTACCCGCGTCTGGACGTCTACGGCTCCTTCGCCGAGCTCGAGCGCGACTTCGGCCGGCTGCCCACCGACGCGGAGGGCAGGCCCGATCTGCACCGCCCGTACGTCGACGACCTGGTGCGCCCCAACCCCGACGACCCGACGGGCCGCTCGATGATGCGCCGGGTGCCCGACGTGCTCGACGTCTGGTTCGACTCCGGCTCGATGTCCTACGCGCAGGTGCACTACCCCTTCGAGAACGCCGCCTGGTTCGACGGCACCGCGGAGCTCAAGGGCCACTTCCCGGCCGACTTCATCGTCGAGTACATCGGGCAGACGCGCGGGTGGTTCTACACCCTGCACATCCTGGCGACCGCGCTCTTCGACAAGCCCGCCTTCTCCAACTGCATCAGCCACGGCATCGTGCTCGGCTCCGACGGCAACAAGATGTCGAAGTCGCTGCGCAACTACCCCGACGTGAGAGAGGTCTTCGACCGCGACGGGGCGGACGCGATGCGCTGGTTCCTCATGTCGTCGCCGATCCTGCGCGGCGGCAACCTCGTCGTGACCGAGCAGGGCATCCGCGACTCGGTGCGCCAGGTGATGATCCCGCTGTGGAACAGCTGGTACTTCTTCCAGCTCTACGCCAACGCCGCCGGCGGCGGCAGCGGCCACACCGCGACGTGGTCGACCACCTCGGCCGACCGGCTCGACCGCTACCTGCTGGCCAAGTGCCGTCAGTACGTCGCCGAGATGACCGAGGCGCTCGACACGTACGCCGTCGCGGAGGCCTGCGACGCCACCCGTTCCTTCCTCGACGTGCTGACGAACTGGTACATCCGCCGCTCCCGCGAGCGCTTCTGGGGCGACACCGCGGAGGCCTTCGACACGCTCTACACCGTGCTCGAGGTCGTCTGCCGGGTCACCGCGCCGCTGCTGCCGCTGACCACCGAGGAGGTGTGGCGCGGGCTCACCGGCGAGCGCTCGGTGCACCTGACCGACTGGCCCCTGGTCGACGACCTGCCCGCCGACGATGCGTTGGTGGCGGCGATGGACCAGGTCCGCGACGTGTGCTCGGCGACCTCGGCCCTGCGCAAGGCGGGCAACCTGCGCAACCGGCTGCCTCTCGCGACGCTGACCGTCGTGGTCGCCGACGCGGCCGCGCTGGCCGGCTTCGAGTCGATCGTCGCCGACGAGGTCAACGTCAAGGAGGTCCGCCTGCTCGCCTCCGACGCTCCCGAGGCGGCGTCGTACGGCGTCTCGCAGCGCCTCACCGTCAACGCGCGTGCCGCCGGTCCTCGCCTCGGCAAGGAGGTCCAGCTCGCGATCAAGGGCTCCAAGTCCGGCGACTGGTCGGTCGCGGCCGACGGCACCGTGACGTCAGGCGGCCTCGCGCTGGTCGAGGGGGAGTACACCCTCGAGACGGTCGCCGGCGCGGCCGACGAGACCACCGTCGTCGGCATGCTGCCCGGCGGTGGCTTCGTCGTGCTCGACACCACGGTGACCCCCGAGCTCGCCGCCGAGGGCCTGGCCCGCGACCTGGTGCGCCAGGTCCAGCAGGCACGTCGCGACGCCGGCCTGGAGGTCGCCGACCGGATCGCGCTGACGATCGCCGGCTCCGAGGAGGTGCAGGCGGCCGCCCGCACCCATGAAGCGCTGATCGCGGGCGAGACCCTCGCGACGTCGTACGCCGTCGTGGGCGGCCCCGCGACCCCGGAGGTCACCGTCACCAAGGCCTGAGGCCGCGACATCGCGCCCGGGGCTGGGTCCCCACCCCGAGGTCATCGGGTCTCGATACGGCGCTGGCGCGCCTACTCGACCAACGAGGGGAGAGTGCGCTGGCGCGCCTACTCGACCAACGAGAGCAGGCCATTCGCTGGTCGAGTGCCGCCGAGCGCTAGCGAGGTGGTGTATCGAGACCTCGATCGGAGGCCGCGGCGGGTGGTCAGAGGCCGAGGCGGGCGGTGAGCTTGTCGAGGTAGGCGATGACCTCGTCCTCGGACTTGTCCGGGACGCCCCAGATGAGCTCGGTCGCGCCGGCCTCGGTCCACGCGGCGAGGTCCTCGGGAGAGGGGCGCATCGCGATCAGGACGCGGATGTCGGGCGCGCCCTCGCGACCGGCGGTGGCCCAGGCGGCGCGCAGGGCGTCGCACTTGCCGGTGATGTCCTGCTCGATCGGGGTGGTCATCCAGCCGTCGGCGTTCTCGGCGATCCACTGGAAGGTCTTCGGGCCGCCTCCGGCGCCGATGATCAGCGGGATGTGCGCCTGGATCGGCTTGGGGTAGGCCCACGAGGGTCCGAACGAGACGAACTCGCCGTCGTAGGCCGCCTCCTCCTGGGTCCACAGGGCGCGCATGGCCTGGACGTACTCCTTGAGGACCGTCCGACGCTTGGCCGGCGGGACGTGGTGGTCCTGGAGCTCGTCGGTGTTCCACCCGAAGCCGGCGCCGATCGTGACCCGGCCACCGGAGAGGTGGTCGAGCGTGGCGATCTGCTTGGCCAGCGTGATCGGGTCGGACTCCACCGGCAGCGCCACGGCCGTCGACAGCCCGATCTTCGAGGTGACCTGGGCGGCGGTGGCCAGCGAGATCCACGGGTCCAGGGTCCGGGTGTAGCGGTCGTCGGGCAGCGACTCGTCGCCGGTGCCGGGGTGCGCCGCCTCCCGCTTGACCGGGATGTGGGTGTGCTCCGGCACGTAGATCGTGTCGAAGCCGCGCTCCTCGGCGGCCACGGCCAGGGCTGCGGGCGTGATGCCGCGGTCGGAGGAGAAGAGGACGAGTCCGTTGCGCATGGCGGCATACTAGAACGTGTTCCAGTTTCTCGGGTAGGGCTCGTCCCTGATCCTGGTCCGCCGGCTGGTTGACTGGTGCCATGAGCCTCGACCTGACCCAGGATGCCGTCACGCTGACCCGGGCGCTCGTCGACATCGAGTCGGTGAGTCTCGGCGAGCAGGAGATCGCGGACGCCGTCCAGGCCGCGCTCGCACCGCTGGCCCACCTCACCGTCAGCCGCCACGGCCACACGATCGTCGCGCGCACCGACCTGGGCCGCAGCGAGCGGGTCGTGATCGCCGGGCACCTCGACACGGTGCCGCTCAACGACAACCTGCCCAGCCGTCTCGACGAGGCCACCGGGCTGCTCCACGGACTCGGGACCTGCGACATGAAGGGCGGCGACGCCGTCATCCTGCGCCTGGCCGCGACCGTGCCCGAGCCCAACCGCGACGTCACCTACATCCTCTACGAGGCCGAGGAGATCGACTCGGCCTACAACGGGCTGACCCACCTCTCGCGCGACAACCCCGAGCTGATGCGAGCCGACTTCGCGATCCTGATGGAGCCGAGCAACGCCGTCGTCGAGGCCGGTTGCCAGGGCACGCTCCGCGTGGAGGTGCGTACGACGGGGGAGCGGGCCCACTCTGCTCGCAGCTGGCGCGGCGTCAACGCCATCCACGGCGCTGCCGAGGTGCTGGCCCGGCTCAACGCCTACGAGGCGCGCCGTCCCGTGATCGACGGGCTGGAGTACCACGAGGGGCTCAACGCCGTCTTCATCCGCGGCGGCGTCGCCGGCAACGTGCTGCCCGACGAGTGCGTCGTCGAGGTCAACTTCCGCTTCGCTCCCGACCGCAGCGAGGCCGAGGCCGAGGCGTTCGTCCGCGACTTCTTCCACGGGTTCGACGTCACCCTCAGCGACTCGGCACCCGGTGCGCTCCCCGGCCTGGACCGGCCGGCGGCGAAGGCGTTCGTCGAGGCCGTGGGCGGCGAGGTCAACCCCAAGTTCGGGTGGACGGACGTCGCGCGCTTCACAGCGCTCGGGGTGCCCGCGGTCAACTTCGGTCCCGGCGACCCGATGCTCGCGCACAAGCAGGAGGAGCACGTCCCGGTCGAGCACATCGAGCGCTGCGAGCGCCAGCTGCGCGAGTGGCTGAGCGCATGAGGTCGAAGTTCAAAGGCCCGGTGCTGATGCGGCGCGGGCAGGTCGAGACCGACACCACCGACCAGCGGCTGCTCGACTCCGCCGGCCCGACCGACTGGGTGCACCAGGACCCGTGGCGGGTGCTGCGGATCCAGGCGGAGTTCGTCGAGGGCTTCGGCGCGCTGGCCGAGCTCGGGCCGGCGATCGCGGTCTTCGGCTCCGCGCGCACCCCGGCCGACCACCCGACGTACGCCGTCGGGGAGGAGATCGGGCGCAAGCTCGCCGCCGCCGACTTCGCCGTCATCACCGGCGGCGGGCCGGGCACGATGGAGGCGGTCAACAAGGGGGCCAGCGAGGCCGGCGGCATCTCGGTCGGGCTCGGCATCGAGCTGCCGTGGGAGGCCGACCTCAACCAGTGGGTCGACATG
This sequence comes from Actinomycetota bacterium, assembly GCA_009702305.1. GTDB lineage: Bacteria > Actinomycetota > Actinomycetes > Propionibacteriales > Nocardioidaceae > Nocardioides. Next base: position 4,458 of record WLIH01000178.1, read on the forward strand.
GGCATCAACTTCCGCTACTTCTTCGCCCGCAAGACGATGTTCGTGAAGTACTCCCAGGGCTTCATCGTGCTGCCCGGCGGGCTCGGCACGCTCGACGAGCTGTTCGAGGCGATGACGCTGGTGCAGACCCAGAAGGTCACGAAGTTCCCGATCGTGCTGGTCGGGGTCGCGCAGTGGACCGGCCTGCTGGACTGGATGCGCTCCACCATGCTGGAGGACGGTCGGATCCAGCAGTCCGACCTGGACATGGTGACGCTGACCGACGACGTCGACGAGGCCGTGAGGCTGATGGTGGAAGCGAGGCAGCAGCGATGATGTGGTTCTTCGCGATCCTGGTGGTGCTGGCCATGGGCGGCGTCGCGCTGGTGGCGGCCGGCAAGGGCACGCCCCTCGCCGACGAGCACCCCGACCGCCCCGACGTCACGGTCCCGGCCGCGGGGCCGGTGAGCGCCGAGGACCTGCGCCGGGTGCGCTTCTCCCTGGCCTTCCGCGGCTACCGCATGTCCGAGGTCGACGCGCTGCTCGACAGGTTGGCGAGCGAGCGCGAGCCGGCCGAGACGATCCCGTCCGGTGATCAGCCGACGGAAGGGCCCGGCGACCAGCCCGATCGCCCGGCCGACCCGGCGTAGGGCACACTCACCCGGGTGTCATCGCAGGTCGTCGTCTACGCGCTGACCGCCCTCGCGGCGGTCGTGGTGCTGCTGACCCGCGTGCGCCTGGGCCGCGGTGGCGGCGGCCGTCACGACCTCGGCGGGGTGCTGCTGGGCGCGCACACCGTCGTCGGCACGCTCAGCGTCGTGCTCTGGGTGGTCTTCATCGCCGCCGGCGACGACTCCGCGCTGGGCGGTCCGCTGGCCGGGATCATCGCCCTCGCGGGCTGGTGGACCCTGTCGGTGCTCGGCCTGCTGATCCTGGCCCGTTGGCTGCCCAGCAAGGGCCGTCACGCCGTCGACGAGGTCGACGACGCCTGGTCGGCCGGTCCGGCCCTGTCGTGGCTCGCCCACCTCGGCATGGTCGTCGGCGTCGGCGTCTTCACGTGGGCCTACCTCACCCACGTCGTATGAGGATGGCTGCGTGAAGACCTCCCTCGCCCGCCTGGCCGCACTCGCCGCGGTGCTGCTGCTCCTGCCGACCTCGGTGCGGGCGGCCGACGAGCCTGCCGCCGAGTCGGAGGAGTCGGCGGTCATCGAGACCGTCACCATCGGGACCTCGGTCGACGGCCGGACGATGCGGGCCTTCCACCTCGGCGAGCCGGCTCGCCCGGGGGTGCCGACCGTGGTGCTGATCTCGACGATGCACGGCAACGAGCCGGACACCCGGCTGATCCTGACTTCCCTCGTCGACGGGGACCCGATCGTCGGCGTCGACCTGTGGGTGGTGCCGACCTACAACCCCGACGGTCTCGCCGCAGGCACCCGCGCCAACGCCCACGGGGTCGACCTCAACCGCAACTACCCGTACCGGTGGGCCGAGCTCGACGGCAGCTACGAGTCGGGCCCGAAGCCCGCGTCCGAGCCCGAGACGCAGGCGATGATGGCCTTCCTGCGCACGGTGCGCCCGCGCTGGCTGCTCAGCTTCCACCAGCCGCTGCACGGCGTCGACACGCAGACGAAGAGCCCCGCCTTCGCACGCCGGGTCGCCGACGCGCTCGACCTGCCGCGCAAGAGCTTCGCGTGCGGCAGCACCTGCCACGGCACGATGACGCAGTGGTTCAAC
>WLIH01000179.1 GCA_009702305.1 Actinomycetota bacterium
AGGTCGCGACCGGGCAGGTCGCCGACGCGACGCCGGTCAGCCCGCCCGCGCCGTAGGCCTCAGCCGCCGAAGCGCTCCTTCGGCACCAGCGCGCAGGTGATCCGCGCGGTGCAGACCCGCTTGCCTCGCTCGTCGGTGACGACGATCTCGTACGTCGCCGAGGTCCGGCCCAGGTGGGCGGGCGTCGCCACGGCGGTCACGAGTCCGGCGGTGGCGGCCCGGTGGTGGGTGGCGTTGATGTCGACACCGACGGCGATCCGGTCGGGGGCGGCGTGCAGGGCCGAGCCCATCGAGCCGAGCGACTCGGCCAGCGCGATCGACGCGCCACCGTGCAGCAGGCCGTAGGGCTGGGTGTTGCCGTCGACCGGCATCGTCGCCACGATCCGGTCGACCGAGACCTCGAGCACCTCGACGCCGAGCTTGTCGTTGAGACCGCCCATGCCCTGCGGCATGGCGGCGATGAACTCCTCCACGGAGATCGCGGTGGAGGCGGCGGTGGGGTCGACGGGCTCGCTCATGGTCGCCAACTTACCGAGGACTCCCGGTGTCGGTGGCGGCGGATAGAGTCCAACGGTGACCCAGCAGCCCGCCAGCCCGAGCCCGCAGAGCCGCCCCCGCCTGCTGCTCCTCGACGGCCACTCGCTCGCCTACCGCGCCTTCTTCGCGCTCCCGGTGGAGAACTTCTCGACCACGACCGGGCAGTTCACCAACGCGGTCTACGGCTTCACCTCGATGCTGATCAACGTGCTGCGCGACGAGCAGCCGAGCCATGTCGCGGTCGCCTTCGACGTCTCGCGCCAGACCTTCCGGCTGGAGGAGTACTCCGAGTACAAGGCCAAGCGCAACAAGACGCCCAGCGAGTTCGGCAGCCAGCTCCCGCTGATCGAGGAGGTGCTCAGCGCCCTGCGCATCCCGTTCCTGAAGAAGGACGGGTTCGAGGCCGACGACATCATCGCCACCCTGGTCACCCAGGCGCTCGCCGACGAGATGGAGGTGCTGATCCTGACCGGCGACCGCGACTCGCTCCAGCTGGTCACCGACTCCTCGACGGTGCTCTATCCCATGCGCGGCGTCAGCGACCTCGCGCGGATGACGCCCGAGGCGGTCGAGGCGAAGTACGGCGTGCCCCCGCACCGCTACCCCGAGCTCGCCGCGATCGTCGGCGAGACCTCCGACAACCTCCCCGGGGTGCCGGGCGTCGGTCCGGGCTTCGCGGCCCGCTGGATCAACGAGTACGACGGCCTCGACAACGTCATCGCCCATGCCGACAAGATCACCGGCAAGAAGGGCGAGGCGCTGCGCGAGCACCTCGGCGACGTCATCCGCAACCGCCATCTGAACGCGCTGGTGCGCGACCTCGACCTGGAGCTCGGACCGGCCGACCTGGCCCTCCAGCCGTGGGACCGCCAGGAGGTGCACACGCTCTTCGACGGGCTGGAGTTCCGGGTGCTGCGCGACCGGCTCTTCGAGACCCTGACCTCGGAGGAGGACGTCGACGACGAGGGCGGCTTCGAGGTGCAGGGCGCCACGCTGGCCCCGGGCGCGCTCGCCGACTGGTTGCAGGGCCTCGGCACCGACCCCGTCGGCGTCCACGTGCGTGGCGCGTGGGGCGCGGGCACCGGTCGGGTCGACGGCATCGCGTTCGCCACGACGGCCGGGCAGGCGGCGTACGTCGACGTGGCGGGCCTGACGCAGGCCGACGACGAGGCGCTGGCGCAGTGGTGGGCCGATGCCGAGCGGCCCAAGGTGCTGCACGACGCCAAGGGGCCGATCCTGGCCCTGGCCGCCCACGGCTGGCCGGTCGCGGGGTTGCAGAGCGACACGGCTCTCGCAGCGTACCTGGTGCGGCCCGACCAGCGCTCCTACGACCTGGCCGACCTGACGCTGCGCTACCTTCGTCGCGAGCTGCGCGAGGAGGGCGACGGCGACCAGGGGTTGCTGTTCGACGAGGACGACGCTGTCGCCGACGTCGCGATGCTGCGCGCGCGGGCCGCCGTCGACCTCGGTGACGCGCTAGACACGGCGGTCGGGGAGCACGGTGGCGCCGGCCTGATGGCGCAGGTCGAGCTGCCCCTGGTCCACCTGCTGGCGCGCCTGGAGCAGACGGGGGTCGCGGTCGACACCGACTACCTCGCGAGCCTGGAGAGCCACTTCGCCACGGAGGTGAAGGCCGCGGCCGAGGAGGCGTTCGCAGTCATCGGCAAGGAGATCAACCTCGGCTCGCCCAAGCAGCTGCAGGTGGTGCTCTTCGACGAGCTCGACATGCCGAAGACCAAGCGCACCAAGACCGGCTACACGACCGACGCCGACGCGCTCCAGGCGCTCTACGTGAAGACCGAGCACCCGTTCCTGCTGCACCTGCTGCGTCACCGTGACGTCACGCGGCTGCGCCAGACGATCGAGGGCCTGCTCAAGACCGTCGCCTCCGACGGACGGATCCACACGACGTTCAACCAGACCATCGCGGCCACCGGGCGGCTGTCGAGCACCGACCCCAACCTGCAGAACATCCCCATCCGCACTGAGGAGGGCCGGCGCATCCGCGAGGGCTTCGTCGTCGGTGCGGGCTACGAGTCGCTGATGACGGCCGACTACAGCCAGATCGAGATGCGGATCATGGCGCACCTCTCCGAGGACGAGCTGCTGATCGAGGCCTTCCGCTCGGGCCAGGACTTCCACTTCATCACGGCGTCGCGAGTCTTCGACGTCGAGGCGGCGGACGTGTCGGTGGAGCAGCGGGCCAAGATCAAGGCGATGAACTACGGCCTGGCCTACGGTCTGTCGGCGTTCGGTCTCTCCCAGCAGCTCGGCATCGAGGCCGGCGAGGCACGCGGGCTGATGGACGACTACTTCCTGACCTTCGGCGGCATCCGCGACTACCTCGGCGGTGTCGTCGAGGAGGCCCGGCGCACCGGATACACCGAGACGATCATGGGGCGGCGTCGCTATCTGCCCGACCTGACCAGCGACAACCGCCAGCGTCGCGAGATGGCGGAGCGGATGGCACTCAACGCACCCATCCAGGGCTCGGCCGCCGACCTGATCAAGATCGCGATGCTCGACGTCGAGCGCGCGATCCTCGAGGGCGGCCTGCGCTCGCGGATGCTGCTGCAGGTGCACGACGAGCTCGTCTTCGAGGTCGCGCCGGGGGAGCGTGACGCGCTCGACGAGCTGGTGCGCGCCCGGATGGGTGCGGCCGCGGACCTGGCGGTGCCGCTCGACGTCTCCGTCGGCACCGGCCGCAGCTGGCACGAGGCCGCTCACTAGGTGGGCTATGGTGGCCTGGTCATGATGCGTCAGCTGCTCCTCCTTCGCTGCCGCAGCGAGGTCTGAGCCAGAGCCGGACCCCCTCGCTGCGGAGTGAGTGCGTGCGCCCGGCCGCCCATCACGAGCAACACCTGCGAGGAATCATGACCATCCCCACCCAGCGACCCAGCGCGATGCCGCACCAGCGTTACCGCGCCTACCCGCCCATCGACCTGCCCGACCGCACCTGGCCGTCGGCCCAGATCACCGCCGCCCCGCGGTGGCTCTCGACCGACCTGCGTGACGGCAACCAGGCCCTGATCGACCCGATGACGCCCGCGCGCAAGATGAAGATGTTCGACCTGCTCGTGCGGATGGGCTACAAGGAGATCGAGGTCGGCTTCCCGTCGGCCAGCGAGACCGACTTCAGCTTCGTGCGTCAGCTGATCGAGGGCGACAAGATCCCCGACGACGTCACCATCTCGGTGCTGACCCAGGCGCGCGAGGACCTGATCGAGCGCAGCGTGCAGTCGCTGGTCGGCGTGCCGCGCGCCAACATCCACCTCTACAACGCGCTGGCCCCCCTGTTTCGCCGCGTGGTCTTCCACGCAGGCAAGGACGAGGTCAAGGCGATCGCGACCCGTGGCACCGAGCTGGTCATGAAGTACGGCGAGAGCCACCTCGACATGACGGTGATCGGCTACGAGTACAGCCCCGAGATCTTCACCTCGACCGAGCTGCCGTTCAGCCTCGAGGTCTGCGAGGCAGTGAGCGATGTCTGGCAGCCGGAGGACGGCCGCGAGATCATCCTCAACCTGCCGGCGACGGTGGAGTCGGCGACGCCCAATGTGTACGCCGACCAGATCGAGTGGTTCTCCCGGCAGCTGACGCGCCGCGACCACACGGTCATCTCGCTGCACCCGCACAACGACCGCGGCACCGCCGTCGCCGCGACCGAGCTCGCGATGATGGCCGGCGCCGACCGGGTCGAGGGCTGCCTGTTCGGCCACGGCGAGCGCACCGGCAACGTCTGCCTGGTCACGCTGGGGATGAACCTCTTCAGCCAGGGGATCGACCCGATGATCGACTTCAGCGACATCGACGAGATCCGCCGCACGGTCGAGTACTGCACCCAGCTGCCGGTGCACCCGCGTCATCCCTATGCCGGTGACCTCGTCTACACCGCCTTCTCCGGCTCCCACCAGGACGCCATCAAGAAGGGCCTCGAGGACCTCGACCGCCAGGCCGCCGAGCAGGGCGTGCCGGTCAGCGAGATCGCGTGGGAGGCGCCGTACCTGCCGATCGACCCCAAGGACGTCGGTCGCAGCTATGAGGCGGTCATCCGCGTCAACAGCCAGTCCGGCAAGGGCGGCGTGGCCTACGTCCTGAAGGCCGAGCACAAGCTGGACCTGCCTCGCCGTGCGCAGATCGAGTTCAGTCGGGTCATCCAGCAGCACACCGACACCGAGGGCGGCGAGATCACCGCCGAGCAGATCTGGGACGTCTTCCGCGGCGAGTATCTCGACCGCGACACCCCGCTCCGCCTCAACTCCGTGCACACCAGCTCGGCGGCCGGCGAGAAGGACCAGCTCAGCGTCAACGTGTACGTCGACGGGGAGATCACCAGCCTCCAGGGCTCCGGCAACGGACCGATCGCGGCGTTCGTCAACGCGATCAACGAGCTCCCGCAGGACTGGGACGTCCGGGTGCTCGACTACGCCGAGCACGCCCTGTCCGCCGGCGGCGACGCCGTCGCTGCGGCGTACGTCGAGTGCTCGGTGCGCGACCAGATCTTCTGGGGCGTCGGGATCGACGCCAACATCGTCACGGCCTCGCTCAAGGCCGTGATCAGCGCCGTCAACCGCGCCTGAGTCCGGCTCGACGCCTCAGGTGGCGCGCAGCGGCAGGCGCACGGTGAAGGTGCTGCCTTCGAGGTGGGCCGAGCGGACCTTGATCTGACCGCCGTGCGCGGAGACGATCGACGCCACGATGGACAGGCCCAGGCCGGTGCCCTGGATCGCCTGCCGCTGGGCGGTCGAGGTGCGGAAGAACTTCTGGAAGAGGTTGCCCTGCTCCTCGATCGGGATGCCGATGCCGGTGTCGGTGACCGAGAAGACGGCCTCGTCTCCGTCCACCTCGAGACGGACCCGGATGACGCCGCCGTCCTCGGTGAACTTCACGGCGTTGCTGACCAGGTTGATCATCACGCGCTCGAGCTGGGTGCGGTCGCCGGTGACGAGCACGGGGGTGTCGGGGGCGTCGAGGGTCAGCGCGAGGTCGCGTCCGGAGATCAGCGGCGCCACCGAGTCCTCGACGACCGACATGCCGGCGGTGAGGTCGACCGCCTCGGCCTGCCAGTTGATGTTGCCCGAGTCGAGGCCGCTCAGGGTCAGCAGGTCGTTGCAGAGCACGATCAGGCGCTGCGCGTTGCGGGCGATGGTCTCGAGCAGGCGCACCTGGTCGGGATCGGGCTCGACGATCGAGCCGTCCATCAGCATCTCGGTGTAGCCGACGATGCTGGTGACCGGCGTGCGCAGCTCGTGGGAGACCGTCGAGACGAACTCGTTCTTCGCCGTGTCGACCGCGCGCAGCCGCTCGACGGCGGTGCGCTCCTTCTCCAGGGCTGCGACCAGCAGCTCCTGGCTGGCGCGCTGCTCGGTCACGTCGCGGGCCACGCACAGGAAGCCCATCTGGTCGGTGCCGGCGATCTCGGCCGCACTGAGCGTCATCGAGACGGTCTGGAGCGACCCGTTGCTGGCGACCCAGCGCCAGTCGCGGGCCGGCATCTCGGCCCCCGAGCGAGCCTCGGCGACCAGCTTGGCGAACGCCTCGTCGGGGTCGGTGCTGCCGACGCGGTCGAGCAGCTGGTCCTGATCGAGCAGGCCGACGAACGGCTGGCCGATCTGCTCGGGCG
>WLIH01000018.1 GCA_009702305.1 Actinomycetota bacterium
CGCGGGCTCAAGCGCAGCTATGCGGTGCTGGTCGTGATCGTCGCGTTCCTCACGGCGCTCACGCTCTTCCTGGTGGCCATCGTGCCGGTCATCACCGACCAGGTCGCGGCCATCACCCGCAACGCACCCGGCTGGCTCGACGAGCTGCAGCGCAACCAGCGCATCCAGCAGCTCGACGACGAGTACCAGATCATCGACAAGATCCGCGACTACGTCGCCGGGGGCGACTTCGTCAGCGGCATCTTCGGCGGCGTGCTCGGCGTCGGGCTCGCGGTGGTCGGCGCGCTGTTCAACGTCTTCATCGTGCTGGTCCTGACCCTCTACTTCCTCTCCTCCATGGAGATGACCAAGCACGCGCTCTACCAGCTGGCGCCCTCCTCGCGTCGAGACCGCGTCGGCCGGCTGGGCGACCGGATCATCGCGAGCATCGGCGGCTACGTCTCGGGGGCGTTCCTGGTCGCCCTGTGCGCCGGCCTGTCGTCGCTGATCTTCCTGTTCGCGATCGGCCTGGGCGAGTACGCCGTCGCCCTGGCCTTCACCGTGGCGCTGCTCGACGTGATCCCGATGATCGGCGCCACCATCGGCGCCGTCATCGTCACGGCGATCGCCTTCGCCACCGACGTGCGCACCGGCATCATCTGCGCGATCTTCTACCTCGTCTATCAGCAGGTCGAGAACTACCTGATCTATCCGCGCGTGATGTCGAAGTCCGTCGACATCCCGGGCTCGGTCACCGTGATCGCCGCCCTCGTCGGCGCGGCACTGCTCGGTGTCGTCGGCGCACTGCTGGCCATCCCCACCGCCGCCGCGATCCTGATGCTGGTCCGCGAGGTCTTCGTCCGCCGTCAGAACGCGCGCTGAGGCTCAGGCGGGGGTCGGCTCCCGGCGTACGACGGTGCGCTCGCCGAGCTTGACCGCGACCACACCGGCGAGGATGAGCAGCCCGCCCAGCAGCTGGACACCGCGGGGCAGCTCGTCGAGGAGCAGCCAGGCGAACCCGACACCGGCGACGACCTCGAGCAGCGCGACGAACGACGCGAGGCGCGATCCGAGGCGGCGACCGGCCGCGATCCCCGTGACGTAGGCCAAGGCGGCGGTGACCAGGCCGAGCACCGCGAGCGGCACCCACCAGGTGACCGTGGAGCCGGCGTAGGTCACGTCTCCGGTCGACGCCCGCATCGGCAGCACGCCGACCAGCCCGAGCAGACCCAGGCCGAGCGTGCCGACGCTGAGACCACCGGCGGCCAGCACCAGCGGCGGCAGACCGTTGGTCTCGTCGGCGGAGATCAGGAAGTAGGACGCCGCGCCGACCATCGCACCGAGCGACCAGAGCACGCCGACCAGGCTCAGGTCGGCACCGGAGAGCAGGTCGAGGACCAGCACCAGGCCCAACGCCGCGAGGCCCGCCCCGACGAGCGTCGTCGGCCCGGGACGCTGGCCGTGGCGCAGCCACAACCACACGACGACGGCCGCCGGTGCGGTGTACTCGATCAGCAGCGCCGGTCCGACCTGCATGTGCTGCACGGCGGAGAAGTAGCAGAACTGCGCCCCGGCGACGGCGAGGACGCCGTAGAGCACCACCACCCCGGCGTTGCCGCGCAGCAGGGTCCAGCGACCGGCCAGGGCGCGCAGCCCGAAAGGCAGCACGACCGCGGCCGCGAGCCCGACCCGCACGAGCACGACCGCGCCAGGGGTCCATCCGGTGTCGAGCAGTCCGCGGGCGAGCGCACCGGACATGCCGAAGGTGAGCGCCGAGACGACGGCGAAGACCAGGCCGACCGCGACCCGCGAGGTCGCAGCAGCCGTGTCGTCATGTGTCATCGTCGTCATGGGTCATGACGCTACGCACCATCCGGTAACCTGTCAACGTGCCGTTCACCCATGACACCGAGGTGTCCCTCCAGGCTGCCGTCGTGCTGGCCAACTCGGCCGAGACGCCCGACACGCTGACCTCGGTCGCCGACCTCGACGACTTCTACGAGCGCTTCGAGTTCACCGGTCGCCACGAGCGCACCCGCGCCGAGCTCGACGAGGTCCGGGCCCTGCGCGCGGACCTGCGCCGACTGCTGACGGCGAGTCGCGAGGAGGCCGTCGACATCGTCAACGCCATGCTCCTCGAGGCCCGGGCGCTGCCCCAGCTGATGCGACACGACCGCTTCGACTGGCACCTGCACGCGGTCTCGACCGACGCCCCGCTGGCCACCCGGATCACGGTCGAGGCAGCGATGGCGATGGTCGACGTGATCCGCGAGGACGAGATGTCGCGCCTGGGCGTGTGCGCCGACGACGACTGCGACGGCGTCGTGCTCGACCTGTCGCGCAACCGCTCGCGACGCTTCTGCTCGACCGCCTGCGGCAACCGCAACGCTGTCGCCGCCTACCGGGCCCGCCAGTCCGGCTCGGCCGATTGAGCGCACGTCATGAGGTCTGGGCGGGCCCGGGCACCGGCACGTCCCGGTAGGCCGCCAGGTTGTGCGCGTTGTACGCCGACGTGTCGGCGATCGTCATCTCGCCCTCCCACTCGGTGGGCAGCGGCACCGCCACACCCGGGGCGACCCGGCGTACGACCTGGTCCAGGACGGTCTCCGCGTCCCCCACCCACAGGTGCTTGGCGCCGGGGAAGGCGACCACCTCGGCCTGCGGCACCGCAGCGAACCGCTCACGCGCGGCCTCCGGCTGGAGGTAGTCGTCGTGCTCGGGCACGAACGCATGCACCGGCTTGCCGGACTCGGCCCACGCGGTGAGGTCGGAGGGCTGGGAGAAGCGCAGCGGTGGGCTGAGCAGGATCGCTCCTCGCACCGCCGGGTCCAAGCCGTGCATCAGGGCCAGATCGGTGCCGAACGACCAGCCGAGCAGCCAGATCTCGGGCAGGTCGGCGAACTCGGCGTACTCGATGGCGGCGGCGACGTCGAAGCGCTCCCCCACCCCGTTGTCGAAGCTGCCCTCGGAGGTGCCCTGCTCCGACCAGGTGCCCCGGGTGTTGAACCGGAGCACGGCGATCCCGGCCAGGGCCGGCAGCCGGAAGGCGGCCTTGCGGTAGACGTGGCTGTCCATCATGCCGCCGTGGGTCGGCAGCGGGTGCAGGCAGACCAGGGTCGCCACCGGCGCTCGGTCGAGCGGCACGGCGAGCTCGCCGACCAGGGACAGCCCGTCGGCCGTGTGCAGGGTCAGCGGGGTGCGGGTGGCGGGCAGGACGGAGTTGGCGCGGATCTTGTGGCTCAACACCAGTCGTGCACGCCGTCCGGGCTCAGCGAGCGGTCGCGCAGCACGACCGGGACCTGGTCGCCGTAGGCCTCGCAGGACTCGTCGAAGTCCTGACGGCGGTACTCGATCATCAGCACCTGGTCGCCGAAGTGCTCGATGTAGCCGCCGCACTCGTCGTAGCGCGAGCACGATTCGGACACGGCGTAGTCGAAGCCGATGCTCGTGCCGTCGAAGCCGACGAGGTTCTTCTGACCGACCGCGAGCCCGGCGGTGTGCGAGGCGTCGATCAGCAGCCGGGCGAAGGCCAGCGCCTGCTTGCGCGTCAGCAGGCCCTCGCTGCGGGTGAAGGAGTCGAGGTTGTCGAACTCGACGGCGTCGAACCCGTCGTCGGCGCACTGTCCGGCCCACCCGCCCACGATCTCGGCGAGCGCCGAGCGCTTGGCGGGCGTGCGCAGGTCGAGCAGCCACTCGCCCCAGTTGGCGTCGACCACGGGGCGGCCGTCGCGGTCCTTCAGCACCAGCGACCAGTGCTTCTTCCAGAACTTCTTCTCGTTGTCCTGGGTCTGGTAGCCGTTGACGTAGCAGATGTTGTAACGCCCCTCGACCGGGTCGGAGGTGCGGTCGCGCACGACGATGCCGACGTTGTCGGGCGGCGCCGCGTCACCGCCGAGCTGGTAGTCGACGTCGGTGTCCGAGGGCAGCGGCGAGACGTCGACCCGGGCGTACGCCGACGGGGCCGGCCCGAGCCCGAGCAGCAGGGCCGCCAGCACCATCGCACACCACTTCGCCATGGCGACGACGGTAGAGCATCCGGCTGCGGCAGCCCAGTGGTCCACTCCACGCCCGGGCGACGTAACCGTCGCGCCCGCCCGGCGTTGATCGGTCACCATCACGAAAGGCCCACCATGTCGCCCCTGCGTCACCGTCTCGTCGCACTCACGTGTGCGGCCGCGGCCACCCTCGCGCTGACCGGAGTCGCCACCGCCGACGCCGTCACCAGCGAGTCAGCCCGTCCCTCCGCCGCCGCCCTCGCCGCGACCCACCCCGGCCTGGCCCGGCTGCTGGCCGCCGGCACCCCGACCCAGAAGGCGATCGTCCGCCTGCCGTCGGTCCCGACGGCCGCCGACGTGATTGCCCTGCGCGGTCTCGGCCTGACCGTGCAGCCGCTGCACTCGCTGCCGTTCGCCCTGGTCGCCGGGCCGCTCGCCGCGCTGACGGAGACCGTCACCGAGGGCCTCGGGCTCGACGTCTACCCCGACGAGCGGCTCCAGTACTTCGACACCGCCTCGACCGACTCGATGTCGAAGGGCAAGGGCGCCGGCGCCGCGCTGCGCAAGCGGGGCTTCACCGGCAAGGGCGTCACCGTCGGCATCATCGACTCCGGCTGCGACGCCACGCACCCCGACCTGGCCGACCACGTGACCACCAACGTCAAGCTGCTCAGCCCGGAGTACGTCAACGCCGGCAGCACGCCGACGCTGGTCATCCCGGTCGACGCCGGCCCGTACGACAACTCCGACATCGGCGGCGGACACGGCACGCACGTCGCCGGCATCGTCGCGGCCGACTCCAGCTCGGTCACCGACGGCAGCCGCTTCGGCGTCGCCCCCGACGCCGACCTGGCGTGCTTCTCGATCGGCGAGGGCCTGTTCACCACCGCCGTCGTGACGGCGTTCGACTACATCCTCTCCGACCCGGACATGTTCGACATCGACGTCATCAACAACTCCTGGGGCAACACCTTCCGCCAGTTCGACCCGCAGGACCCGGTGGCTGTGGCGTCGAAGGCCGTCGTCGACAAGGGCGTGACGGTCGTCTTCGCCGCCGGCAACGCCGGCTCGGGCGCCGTGCCGATGAGTCTGAACCCGTTCTCCCAGTCGCCCTGGGTGATCTCGGTCGCGGCCGCCGGCGTCGACCGCGTGCGGGGAGACTTCTCCTCCAACGGCCTGGTGCACGACAACTCCACCGCGGTCCCGATCGCCGACGACGGTCACACCGTCTTCACCGGTGACCGGATCGGCGTCTACCACCCCGACATCACCGCGCCGGGTGTCGACATCTCGTCGACCTGCGACAGCATCGGCGCCGTCATCGGTCCGTGCGCCCCCGGCGACAACGCCAGCGCCTCGGGCACCTCGATGGCCTCGCCGCACATCGCGGGCGCGGCCGCCGTCCTGCTGCAGGCGCAGCCGAAGCTCACCCCGACCCAGGTCCGCCTCGCCCTGCAGGCCACGGCCACCCCGGTCGGCGCGACCGACGGCACCGGCACCGCGCCGTTCTGGCAGGTCGGCTACGGCTTCGCCAATCTCGACCGGGCGGTCACGCTGGTCCGCTCGCCGGGATGGGCCGCCAAGCTCGCGCGGCTCGCGCGCAAGGCCGACGCCCGGGTCCTGAAGGCCGACGGCACCACCGTCGTGCGCTCCGACCTCTTCACCTACGAGCCGCTCCCGGTGACCGTCGGCGGCATCGATGGCGGCACGTTCGAAGTGCCGGTCGGCAAGAGCACGCGCTCGCTGGACATCTCGCTGTCCTTCCCCTCGGGCGGCAGCCTCGCGGCCTCGGTGTTCAGCTACACCGTCGAGGTCCTCGACCCCGCGGGCACCGTCGTCGCCACGAGCACGACCGACCCGCTGGGTGGGGCGGGCACGGCGGTCGCGACCGTCGAGGGCGTCAAGGCCGGCACCTACACGTTCGAGGTCAGCGGCGACTACGCGGTCTCCGACCCGGACACGATCGACAGCGACTCGGTCTTCGGTCGCTTCGTCACCCTCGCGGTGGCGCAGCTCAAGCCGTCGCCGGTGATCACGTGCGGGCGGGTCGCGGCGCGCTGCTGAGCACCACGACCGCCTGACAGATCCGGCCGGGAAGTCCCTCACATCCGGGGCCTCCCGGCCGATCTACGTCTCGACGGCACGCCGCCACCCGGCTCGGCGACCGGCGAGGAGGTCTGATCGATGCGCGTCCTGGTGGTCGACGACGACCCCGACCTGAGCCTGCTGATGGAGATCTTCCTGACGCGGCGCGGGCACGAGGTGCTGCTCGCCTCCGACGGGCGTGACGGCCTCGACGTCCTCGGTCGCGAGGGTGTCGACCTCGTCGTGCTCGACTGGATGATGCCCACGCTCGACGGCATCGCGATGACCCGCGCGATCCGCGCCGACCCGCGGGTGCGACACCTTCCGCTGCTGATGGTCACCGCGCGCCACGATCACGGCGAGGCGGTCGCCGCCGGGGTGGACGAGGTGCTCGGCAAGCCGTTCACCGGCACCGTGCTGGTCGCGACCGTCGAGGACCTCGGCGGACGCAGCCTCCCGACAGGAGCCTCGGCCTGATGACGGTCGAGGCGAACCCGCTGGCCGAGACGCCCCGCTCGGCGCTCTCCCAGGCCGAGGAGCGTTGGCGGCTCACGCTCGACCACTCCCCCCTCGGCATGGCGCTGGTCAGCCCGGCCGGCGCCTTCCTCCGGGTCAACCCCGCGCTGTGCGAGATCGTCGGCCACAGCGCCGAGATCCTGATCGGCCTGACCTTCCAGGACATCACCCATCCCGAGGACCTCGAGATGGACCTCGCGCTGGTCGACGAGTGCTTGCTGGGCCAGCGGACGTCGTACCGGCTGCTCAAGCGCTACCTGCACGCCGACGGGCGCCAGGTGTGGGTCGAGATCTCGGTGGCGCTGGTCCGCGACGAGGACGACGTGCCGCTGCACTTCGTGGTGCACGTCGAGGACGTCGGCGAGCAGATGGTCGCTCAGGCGCAGGTGCAGGCCCTGGTCTCCGAGCTGGCTGCCCGCACCGCCGAGCTGCAGCGCTCCAACGGCGAGCTGGAGCACTTCGCCGCCGTCGCGAGCCACGACCTGCGCTCGCCGCTGTCGGTGATCAGCGGCTACCTCGAACTGCTCGCCGCCGACCACGGCGACACCCTGGACGCTCGCGGACGCGGCTACCTCGACCGCGCGCAGGATGCCGCCGGGCGGATGATGGGGCTGCTCGACGCCCTGCTGGGCTACGCCCGTCTCGACGGCGATGTGCTCCGCCGCAGTCCGGTCGACATCGACCTCCTGCTCGACGAGGTCCTGGCCGACCTCAGTGCCGACGCCTGCCAGCTTGCGGCACACGTCGTACGCCGGATCGCACCGGGCGGTCTGCACGCCGACCCCGAGCTGGTGCGCCAGCTCCTGCAGAACCTCGTCGCCAATGCGGTGAAGTACCGCGCCCCCGAACGCGCTCTGGAGATCCTGGTCGAGCTGGAGCCGTCGGGCGGCGACTGGTGCCTCTCGGTCGTCGACAACGGCCGCGGCATCGCACCGGACCTGATCGAGCGGGCCTTCGACATGTTCACCCGTGATGAGGCGGACCCCACGCCCGGCGCCGGGATCGGTCTGGCGACGTGTCGTCGCATCGTGGCTCGACACGGCGGGCGGATCTGGGCGGAGCCCGTCGTCGGCGGCGGGACCGCCGTACGCTGCCTGCTCCCCGGGCGTCGGGTGCTCGCCTGACAGGATGCGGGTCATGCCCGACCTCACCACGCGCATCGAGACCTCGCGGACCATCGCCGCGCCCGCCTCCGCGATCTTCGCCCTGCTCAGCGACCCCCACGGCCACGTCGCGATCGACGCGACCGGGATGCTGCAGGATGCGACGGGCGAGCCGGTCACCGCAGCCGGCGAGTCCTTCGCGATCCACATGGACCGCGAGTCCCTCGGCGACATCCCCGAGATGGGCAGGTACGACGTCACCGTCACGATCCGCGACCACGAGCCCGACCGGCTGATCTCCTGGACGATCCTGGGTCGGATCCGCCCGCAGATCGGACACGTCTTCGGCTACCGACTCGAGCCGGGTGCCGAGGACGGCACCACGCTCGTCACGTCCTTCTACGACTGGAGCGACATCCACGAGGACTGGAAGGCGATGGACATGTTCCCCGTCGTCCCTCCCGACGCCCTGCGCCAGACGCTCGGCATCCTCGACCGCACCGTCCGCCGCGGCTACCCGCGGGGCTGAGCCGGGTGGTCCGGATGGTCAGGGACCTTCGGCACACGGACGCCGCCGGACGTCCGTGCCGAAGGTCCCTGACTATCTCCGCAGTGCCTGCTCGGCGGACGGCTCAGCGAGCCGAGTAGTCGTGGAAGCCGCGCTTGGTCTTGCGACCGAGGTAGCCGTCGGCAACGACCTTCTTGAGGCTCGCGGCCGGAGCGAAACCAGGCTCGCGGAACTCCCGCAGCAGCTCCTCCTGGATCGCGAGCGACACGTCGTTGCCCACGACGTCGAAGAGCTCGAAGGGACCCATGGGGAACGACGCCTGCTCCTTGATCGCCGCGTCGATCTCGCTCAGCTCGACACCGCCCTCGGAGAGCGTCGCCGCGTCGTTGAGGTAGGGGAAGAGCAGGGCGTTGACGATGAAGCCGGCCCGGTCGCCGCACGACACGGCGACCTTGCCGACCTTGGCGCAGAGCGCACGCACGGTCTCGTCGACGTCGACCGCGGTCTGCTGCGTCGTGACGACCTCGACCAGCTTCATGACGGGCGCCGGGTTGAAGAAGTGCATGCCGATGACGGCCTCGGGGCGCGAGGTCGCGTCGGCGCAGGAGGTGATCGGCAGCGAGGAGGTCGTCGTGGCGAGGATGGCTCCGGGCTTGCAGATGCGGTCGAGGTCACCGAAGAGCTCGGTCTTGATCGCGAGGTCCTCGGCGATGGCCTCGACGACGAGGTCGACCTCGGCCAGCGCGTCGCGCGAGGTCGCGCCGGTCAACCGACCCAGCACCTCGGCCTTGGTCGCCTCGTCGAGCTTGCCGCGCGAGATCGCCTTGTCGAGCGACCTCGTGATCGCCGCGGTGACGCCGTCGACCTTGTCCTGACCGCGCCCGACGTAGACGACGTCGTAGCCGCTCTTGGCGAACACCTCGACGATGCCCGAGGCCATCGTGCCGGTGCCGACGACGCCGACCGTGCGGATCTCGTGGCGCAGCTGCGGCGCGTCGTCGGCCGACGGGGTCTCGCCGTCGGCGACGACCGCTCCGTCGGCGTACGCGTAGAAGCCGCGACCGGCGCCCTGGCCGGTGTGACCCTGGGCGATCAGCGACTCGAGCAGGTCCGCCGGCTGGTGCAGGTGGTCGCCGGTCTCGGCGTAGCGCGCGGCGAGCGCGTCGCGCACGACGTCGAGGCCGATCTCGTCGAGAGTCGTCAGCGGACCCTTCGGATAGCCGCAGCCGAAGCGCATCGCCGCGTCGATGTCGGCGCGCGAGGCGTACTTCTCCTCGTACATCCGGACGGCGTGGTTCAGGTACGGGTAGACCAGGGTCTGCGCGATCTGCTCGTTCGTGGAAGTCATGGCGCAGATGATCGCACGAAATCTACTGGCGGGTAATCACCCGTTCCGCAGGGCGATCCGCATGGCCACCCGGACGCCGTTCTCGTGCAGCCCGAGCTCGCGCTCGTGGGCCAGCAACGCCGCCAGCCACCGCGCGGGCTCGTCGACCTCGGTGAAGCCGAGAGCGCGGTAGAAGGGACCGTTCCACGCCACGTCTCGGTAGGTGCACAGGGTCAGCTCGCCGTGACCAGACCAGCGCGCCTCCTCCATCGCGGCCCGCACGAGCGCCGCCCCGTGTCCCTGACGTTGCCGGGCGGGATGCACCGACAGCTGCTCGAGGTGCGCGGCCCCGTCGTGGAGCACCACATGGGCGAAGCCGTACGCCGGCTCCCCCACCACCAGCACGAAGCCGGGCTGCAGCGCCCGATCCAGCCCGGACGGCGCGGGTGCCAGCAGTGCCGGCACCGCCGCAGACCCGAACAGCTCGACGAACTGCGCCGCCCCCGAGTCCTCGAGCGCGGCCAGGTGCCTCAGCTCCGAGGGGCGGGCGTGGCGCACGGTCGTGCCGCTGCGGCGTTCCATGTCGCAGACTGTAGATTCACCGACCGTGAGAATCGTCGTGGCTCGCTGTCAGATCGACTACGCCGGACGCCTGAGTGCCCACCTGCCGTTGGCGACCCGGGTGCTGATGATCAAGGCCGACGGGTCGGTGCTCGTGCACTCCGACGGGGGCTCCTACAAGCCGCTCAACTGGATGTCTCCGCCGTGCACCCTGCGGGAGGGCACCACCGACGACGGCCAGATCGAGTGGACCGTCACCTCGCGTGCCAGCGGCAAGGGCCCGGAGGACACCCTGCGCATCCTCATCGAGGAGGTCGTCCACGACACCTCCCACGATCTCGGCATCGACCCCGGCCTGCAGAAGGACGGTGTCGAGAAGCACCTGCAGGAGCTGCTCGCGGACCACCCGGCCACCCTGGCCGACGGGCTGACGCTCGTGCGCCGGGAGTACCCGACCGCCATCGGCCCGGTCGATCTGATGTGTCGCGATGCCGGCGGCGCCAGCGTCGCCGTCGAGATCAAGCGCCGAGGCGACATCGACGGCGTCGAGCAGCTCACCCGCTACCTCGAGCTCCTCAACCGCGATCCGCTGCTGACCGGCAAGGGCGCCGTGCGCGGCATCTTCGCCGCGCAGGAGATCAAGCCGCAGGCCCGCGTGCTCGCCACCGACCGCGGCATCACCTGCGCCGTGGTCGACTACGACGCCCTGCGCGGCCTCGACGACCCGAGCCACCGGCTGTTCTAGCGCCTCCGACTCAGAGGGGCAGCCCGGGGATGATCCCGCCGAGCAGCCCGCCTCCGCCGGTCGCGGTGCGCATCGTGACGATGGCGGCCGAGCGATAGATGCAGTGGTCGGAGGTCGACGCGGCGCAGGAGGCTCGGACGTCGGAGGCGTCCGCCGCGTTGTCGGAGTAGAAGATGTAGTCCAGCTTGTGCTGGAACGACGTGAGGTCGGCCTTGCTGGCGTGGGTGAACTCCCCCGAGCGGCACCAGGTCGCCGAGCAGGCGACCGGTCGGCCGTCCTCGTCGAGAGCGTTGCCGAAGAAGCGGGTGTCGGACTGGTCCCCCTCGACGAACTGCCCGAGACCGCTGAGCTCGCCCCGGCGGTCGAGCTCGTAGAGGTTGTCCATCTCGCGACGCGCCGCGCCGGCGTTGAAGTCGCCGGCGACGACGACGGCCTGAGCACCGTCGCTGATGCGCTGACGGAACAGCTCCTGGATGACGGCGGTCTGCTCGGTGCGGATGCGTGAGTTGCCGCGCTCGGAGCGCAGGTGCGTCGAGCAGGCGCGCAGCGCGTCGGAGGCGAAGCCCTTGACGACGATGTCGGCGCAGGTGATGTGGTTCGTCTTGTCGCTGATGTGGTGGTAGGTGTCGCCCAGCTGGGTGACCGTGATGTCGCGCATCGGCCAGCGCGAGGCGAGCACCTCGCCGAGCTGGCCGGGGCCGCCGAACAACGACGGGCAGCCGGGGTGGTTCTTCGTCATCGGGGTGAAGACGACGCGCCACCCGCGCAGCCGGCTGCGCAGTGCACTCGCCTGGGTCGCGCAGACCTCCTGCAGGGCGACGACGTCGGGGTTGCTCTTCTGCACCTGCAGGACGACCCGATCGACGGCCGCCCCGTCGCCGTGGAAGAGCATCGCGCCGGCGATGTTGTGCGACACCACCTCGAGCTCGTACGTCGACGTGGCCGGCGCCTCCGCGCGGGACTGGTCGTCGGCGGCGCCCGCCGGCGCCGGCACCCAGGTCAGCCCCAGAGCGAGCATCAGCGCACCCACGAGCCCCGATCCGCGACGTCCCATGTCCCCTGCTCCCACTCGATGGCGACCACTACCGTGGTGCACCGTGAACAACGACGCCGACGACCAGGGGTCTCGCATCTTCCACGTCGCCCTGGAGCAGGACTGGACAGCCGCGCGGCTGGCCGGATCGTATCGAGTCTCGACGCTCGGCGTGACGCTTGAGACCGAAGGGTTCATCCACGCGAGTCGAGCCGACCAGTGGCGAGGAGTGCTGGCCCGCTTCTATGCCGACGTGACCGAGCCGATGGTGCTGCTGGAGATCGATCCGAGCCGGCTCCGCAGCCCCGTGGTCGACGAGCCGCCCGCTCCCGGTCTCGTCGAGACCTTCCCGCACGTCTACGGCCCGATCGACCTCGACGCCGTGGTCGGCGTACGCCCGATCAGACGGGACCAGCCACCGTCGCCGCCGGGAGGGTGACCCGCATGGTCGTGCCTTCCCCGACGACGCTGTCCGCGGAGATCGTCCCCCCGTGGGCCTCGACGATCGAGCGCGCGATCGACAGCCCGAGACCGACGCCCGGCACCTGATCCTGCACGGCGCGCGATGCGCGGTAGAGGCGGTCGAAGATCAAGGGGAGCTCACCCGCAGCGATGCCCTGCCCGGTGTCGCGGACCTCGACCGTCACCGTGGCATCGC
>WLIH01000180.1 GCA_009702305.1 Actinomycetota bacterium
CCGCGAACGCCGCGCCCGCGAGAAGGCCGCCCTCGCCCCGATCATCGAGCCCGAGCCGGCGCCCGAGCCAGAGCCCGAGCCAGAGCCCGAGCCGGAGCCCGAGCCCGAGCCCGAGCCGGAGCCCGAACCCGAGCCCGAGCCGGAGCCCGCACCGGAGACGGCGGACCAGGTGGCCACGGGCCGCGAGATCCTCGCCCTGCTGGCCGAGCCGGAGCCCGAGCCCGAGCCCGCATCGGCTCCGAGGTCACGGCGCCTGGCCGCCCTGGCGCGCACCGTCGCGACCCGCTCCGCTGCCGCGTCGCGGAGACAGGCCGAGGACGACGCGGTCTCGACGCCCGAGGCGCCGGCCGAGCCCGCGCGCCCGGCGCCGTCGGCCGCCGCGACCTTCGTCCAGCAGTCCGAGGAGGCGGCCGCCGCACCGGCTCCGCCCCCGGTCGCCGCGCCTGCTCCGCCCCGCGACGTGACGTTCGCACCGGTCACCGGGCTGCGACGGGCGCTCGGCCTGGTCCTCCTGGCCTCGCTGGCCGTCACCGCCGTGGTGGGCTACGCCGCCTACGACACACGCTCGGACGCCAACATCGGCCTCACCGCGATCTTCGGGGTGCTGAGCGTCGTGCTCTGGGCCGTGCGGGCCAGCTCGTCGGTCGCCCGGCTCCACCTCCAGGGCAGCCAGCTCGAGATCCTCAGCGCCGCAGGGCGCCACGTCTTCGACCTGAGCAACCCCTACACGAGCATCGAGGTGGTCGGCGCTCCCGGGCGTCGAGGCTGGCGCGTGCTCTTCCACCGACGCAACATGTCGCCGTACGAGGTCACCTCGTCGATGGTCGACCCCGCCCAGTTCATGGAGACCCTGCGCTACTTCCGCCCCGAGCTCTGAGCCGCCGGGATAGTCCGACACACCAGCGCCCTTCGGCCGCGCCCGCAAGGGCGCCCTGGTGTCGGACTACCCCGTCAGGTCGATCCAGTAGCGCCGCTTGACGCCCCGCTGGTCCTCGAGGACGCCGCCGCAGGTCTCGATCGTGCGGCGCGACCCGTCGTTGTCCTGGTCGCAGGTGACCAGCACCCGGTCCAGGCCGAGCTCACGCGACTCGTCGAGCGCGAGGCGCAGGGCAGCAGTGGCGTGGCCCTCCCGGCGCCGGGTGGGCCGCACGGCGTACCCG
This sequence comes from Actinomycetota bacterium, assembly GCA_009702305.1. GTDB lineage: Bacteria > Actinomycetota > Actinomycetes > Propionibacteriales > Nocardioidaceae > Nocardioides. Next base: position 1,161 of record WLIH01000180.1, read on the forward strand.
ATGTGGCCACCCTCCTCGAGCAACCGCTCGTTCAGGCGATGGCGCAACGCCAGGTAGCCGACGAACCGGTCGTCCTCGTCGACGATCCAGAAGTAGGTGCACGGCACGATCTCGGCATCGAGCGGTACGTCGGCCGCGGCGGCGAGCAGCCCGCTCACGTGGCGCTCGAGCGTCGCGGGCGCGAGGTCGCCCCGGTCGATCTCCCACAGCCCCGAGCCGTGCATCGCGGTGTCGCCGAACTCGCGCACGGCCTCGGCCCACGACGAGTGGTAGCGGAGATCGGGTCGGACCAGGCGCGTCATGGCGCGATTCCACCAGCACCGCCCCCGGGCGCACCACCGGATTGTCGGGTCGATTCCGACCGAGCAGAACTGGAACGTGTTCTAGAGTCGGCCCGTGGCCGGCTACGTCAAGGACGACATCACTCCCGAGCAGCTCGAGCGCGAGCGCGCGCTCTACGGACCCTTCACGCAGGCCGTCCGTGAGCTGGTCGACGCCGGCATCCGGACCCTGGTCGACGATGACGAGATCCGGGCTGCGCAGGCCGAGATCGAGGCGATCACCGCCCGACTGCGCAGCCGGCAGCTCGACGGGTCGTACGGCGTGAAGTTCGGCTCGACCGGGCGGGGCCGCCCCTGGGGCAACTCCGTCGTCGGGCTGCGCAACGCGATCGCGCCGCCGCTGGTCACCGACCACGACGACGAGGGCAACGTCTGGTGCGACTTCCACCTCGGCGCCGCCTACGAGGGCCCGCCGACCCTGGTGCACGGCGGCGTCTCGGCCCTGATCCTGGACCAGATGCTCGGCGAGGCTGCGGGCGCCGGCGGGCGCCCGGGCATGACCGGCACCCTCACCCTGCGCTACCGGCAGGGCACCCCGCTCGGCGACCTGCGCGCCGAGTCGTGGATCGACCGCTCCGAGGGCATCAAGACCTGGGCGAAGGGCCACATCATCGGACCCAACGGCGTGACCGTCGAGGCCGAAGGCGTTTTCATCCTGCCCAAGTGGGCGCGCGAGATCCTGGCCAAGCAGGACCCGGACGAGCGCCCCCCGAACTACTTCGAGTGAGCCCGACCGGGCTCAGACCCGCTCGCCCGCCTTCACGCCACGCTCGCCGGCGTCGGTGAGCCGCGCCTCCTCGACAGCCTGCTGCTCGAGGGCCTCACGACGCTCCCGCTCCAGCGCGGCGTCGTACTCCCCCGGGGCCGAGACCAGGTCGGTGGCGCCGCGCCGCAGCCGGGCGAGCGCGTTGCGACCGAAGATCTGCTGCTCGGTCGCGGTGCGCTCCGCACGGCCGCGGCCGAGGAACGACACCAGCCAGTGCAGCACCGCGGTGACGCGGTTCTTGAAGCCGGTGATGTAGACGAGGTGGACCGCGAGCCACATCAGCCAGGCGATGAAGCCGGTGAGCTGGATCTTGCCGACCATCGCGACCGCGCGGAAACGGCTGATGGTCGCCATCGAGCCCTTGTCGAAGTACCTGAAGGGCGCCTGGGCGGGCTTGCCCTTGAGCCGCCCGTCGATCTCCTTGGCGGCGTACTTCGCACCCTGGATCGCGACCTGCGCGACACCCGGGAGGTGGTCGAGGGCGATCATGTCGCCGACTACGAACACCTCGGGGTGGCCCGGCAGCGTGAGGTCGGGGTTGACGCCGATCCGGCCGGCCCGGTCCAGGGGCGCGCCGGTCTGCTCCGAGAGCGTCTGGCCGAGCGAGCTGGCCTGCACGCCGGCGGCCCAGATCTTGGTGACCGAGGCGACCCGCTCGACGCGACCGTCCTTGTACTTCATCTCCAGGCCGCGCTCGTCGAGATCGGTGACCATCGCGCCGAGCACGACCTCGACGCCGAGCTTCTCGAGCTCCTGCTTGGTCTTGGCGCCGAGCTTGGCCCCGAACGGCGGCAGCACCTGCGGCGCCGCGTCGACGAGCATCACGCGGGCAGTGCGGGTGTTGATCGAGCGGAAGTCGCGGCGCAGCGTGCGGTGCGCGAGCTCGGCGATCTGGCCGGCCATCTCGACACCGGTCGGCCCGGCGCCGACGACGACGAAGGTGAGCAGGTGGTCGACGTTCTCACCGCGGGCAGCGCCGAGCTCGGCCATCTCGAAGGCGCCGAAGATCCGGCCGCGCAGCTCGAGGGCGTCGTCGATGCTCTTCATGCCCGGGGCGAACTCGGCGAAGTGGTCGTTGCCGAAGTACGACTGACCCGCGCCGGCGGCCACGATCAGCGAGTCGTACGGCGACACGGTCTCGCGGCCGAGCACCTGCGAGGTGATGGTGCGGGCCTCGAGGTCGATATGGGTGACCTCGCCGAGCAGCACCCGGGCGTTGGCCTGACTGCTGAGGATCTCGCGGGTCGGCGGGGCGATCTCGCCCTCCGACAGGATGCCGGTCGCGACCTGATAGAGCAGCGGCTGGAAGAGGTGGTGGGTGGTCTTGGCGACCATCGTGATGTCGACGTCGGAGCGGCGCAGCGCCTTGGTGCCGAACAGGCCGCCGAAGCCGGAGCCGATCACCACGACCCGGTGCCGGTCGCCTGCTGTCTGACTGGCTGCCATGAGCCGTCCTTCCCTCACTGGATGCACGTGGGCGTCGAGAGCATTGTCGCCTCTACGATTGTCCGGCTCGCACCCGCGCAGTACCCAATCCGCTGCAGGGTCTGGTCGGTCACACTCGGGCCGCCGGCTCACGGTGACAAAATCTTCAACAACCCGCGTTTACCTCCGCTGCGGCGGGGGCACACGCATCCAGAATGTAGTCCTCTGCCTCCCTCTCGGACCGTCCCTGGAGTCCCCACGTGCCGCTGAACCGGCCCGCCTTGTCGCTGGGCGCTGGTCCGCGCGGTGTGCAAGACGCACGCCGTTGGGTGGTGGACGCGTGCGTCGACATGGGTCGTCCGGAGCTGGTGGAGTCGGCCGAGCTCGGCGTCTCGGAGCTGGTGACCAACGCGCTGCTGCACGGCGCGGCGCCGATCGAGGTGCGTGTGCGCGGCACCATCGACCACCCGCGGGTCGAGGTCCGCGACAGCTCCCGCGAGCGCCCCATGCTCCCGAGCGAGGTCATCGACGACGACGAGGACGTGCTGCTCACCTTCGGTCGCGGGCTGAGCATCGTCGCCCGCTGCTCGGACGCCTGGGGCGCCGAGATCGAGGAGGACGGCAAGGTGGTCTGGTTCGCCCCGGCCGCCGAGGTCGCCGAGGAGGGCGTCGTCGGGGTCATCACCGGCATCGACGCCGAGCAGCCTGAGCCCCTGATCGACCCCCTCACGGTGCACGTGCACGGCGCGCCCGTCGCGCAGTACCTCGCCTTCGAGCGCCACTTCCGCGAGCTGCGGCGCGAGGTCCGACTGCTCGCCTTCGCCCACCAGGACGACTACCCCCTCGCCAAAGACCTCTCCGACCTCTTCGGGCGCCTCGAGCTGCAGCTGCGCGACGGGCTGGGTCGCCGCCAGGTCGACGAGGCGGTGGCGCAGGGCGCCGAGCTGGTCGACCTCGAGCTCGTCGTGCCGCGCGAGGTCACGCCGGTGATGGCCCGCTTCATCGAGCTGCTGGACCTCGCCGACGAGTTCTGCCGCCAGCAGCGGCTGCTGTCGCTGGCGCGCACGGTCGAGCAGCGCACCTTCCAGCTCTGGTACATCGGCGAGTTCCTGCGCCAGGCCCGCGGCGAGGCGCCGATGCCGTGGCCCCACGAGATCACGTCGCACCAGCGCTCCAGCGTCTCCTGAGCACGCCCCCTACGCTGGCCCGGTGACCCGCACCCTGCTCGCCGTCGCCGTCGGCGGGGCGCTCGGAGCGGTGGCCCGCTGGGGCATCACCGAAGCCTGGCCGAGCGGCGCCGACGGCTTCCCGTGGAGCACCTTCGCCATCAACGTCGCGGGCTCCTTCCTGCTCGCCGTCGTCGTCGGCTGGGTCGCGGTCAAGCAGCGCCCGTTGCTGCTCGCCGCACTGGGTCCCGGGGTCCTGGGCGGCTTCACCACCCTCTCGGCGGTCTCCGAGCAGACCCGCGCCCTGGCCGACGGCGGACACGTGACGACGGCTGCGACGTACGCCGTCGCGACGCTGGGCGCCGCACTGCTCGCCGTGGAGCTGGGGCGCCGGGTGGTCGGCCGGTGACCGCCCTGCTGGTGGCCCTCGGAGCCGGGGTGGGCGCACCCGTGCGCTGGTGGCTGGCCCAGCGCCTCGACGGCGACTGGCCACTGGGCACCTGGTCGGTCAACGTCGTCGGCTCGTTCGTGCTGGGCCTCTGCGCCGGCCTGGCCGTCACGGGCGACACGCTCGCCCTGGTCGGCACCGGCTTCTGCGGCGGCCTGACGACCTACTCGTCGTTCGCCGTGCAGACCCGGGAGGCCGGGCGGCACGCCCCGGCGTACGTCGCTGCGACGCTCGGTGGCGCGCTGCTCGCCTGCTGGCTGGGCTTCGTCCTGGCGGCGTGATCGCCTAGGCGTAGCCGAGCTCGTGCAGGCGCTCGTCGTCGATACCGAAGTGGTGGGCGATCTCGTGGACGACGGTGATGCGGACCTCCTGGACCAGCTCCGCCTCGTCGGCGCAGAAGTCGAGCAGGGGTCCGCGGAAGATGAAGATCCGGTCGGGCAGCTCGACCCCCAGCGTCGCGTCGCGCTGGGTCAGCGCCACGCCGTCGTAGAGACCGAGCAGGTCGTCGGGCTCCCCCTCGGGCGGCTCGTCCTCGACCAGCACCACGAGGTTGTGCACGAGCCGGGCGATCTCGTCGGGGATCTCGTCGAGCGCGGCATCGACCAGCGCGTCGAAGCGCTCGGCGTCCATCTCGATCGGCACCCCTGCATTGTGCCGGGTGGGCGTCGCGGCGGATGGCAGCGCCCCTGAAATGCACCAAGACCTGCACGCGGCCTGGCGGCTGCTCGTGCAGGTCTGTGGCGACCCCGACGGGACTCGAACCCGCGGCCTCCGCCGTGACAGGGCGGCGCGCTAACCAACTGCGCTACGGGGCC
>WLIH01000181.1 GCA_009702305.1 Actinomycetota bacterium
GGCGCGGGGTGCCGCCGGAGTGGCCGAAGCCGCGGTAGTCGAAGGTAAGCGCATCGAGACCGGCCGCGGCGAGCCCCTCAGCGAAGGGCACGAGGCCGGAGTCCATGGTGCCGCCGAGGCCGTGAGCCATCACCACCGCCGGGCGACCGGCGGCGGTGGCGAGTCCGTCGTGGGCGGCCGGGACGTGCCAGCCGACGCACTCGACGCCGCCGGAGGTGAAGGTGATCTTGTCCAGTGTCATCGGTGGTCTCCCGTGGTGGTGGCGTAGATGGTGCGCAGCCAGATCACGACCACGCCCTCGACGAGCTGGTCGCGGCTCAGAGCCCCTCCCTGGGCGAGCCGCTCCAGCATCCGGTCGTTGAGCTCGAGCAGCAGGCTGGCCAGGGTCGCGGCCTCGACCCCGGCGGGGGCCCGTCCGGCAATCCGCTCGGCCTCGATCATCGCGGCGACGACCGGCACGAACGACTCGCGGTCGGCGTCCCACATCTCCCGCACCGCCGGGCTGCTGGCGCGGGCGTCGTACATCGCGCGGTAGAGGTGCTCGTGGCGGTCCCAGGCGCCGAAGAGGCCGCGGACCATCGCCTCGACACGCTCACCGGGAGGTCCCTCGCCGCCGAGCAGGTCGGCTGCGGCGAAGGACTCGTCGTACATCTCCTCCATGAGCGCAGCGACCGCGGCCGCCTTGTTCTCGAAGTAGAAGTAGAACGCCGAGCGGGTGACGCCGGCGCGCCGCGAGATGTCGGCGATGTTGATCGAGTCGAGGCTGCCCTCGAGCAGCAGGTGGTCGAGGGACTCGAGCAGCGCCGTGCGCCGGTGGTCGCCGCGCGGGGTGTCGGGGGTGCTCACCCGCGGGCTCGCTGCAGACCGGCCGGGATCTCCTTCGTGCGCAGGTTGTGCTCATAGACGAAGTAGTCCAGCTGCTGCGTGTGCCGCGGCCGGTCGAGGACGTGGCCGGTGTAGAGCTGCTGGTCGGCGAGGATCACGCGCTCCATCTCGGCGACGTCGGGCAGCTGGTAGCGGCCGACGGCGTACGCACCCAACAACCGCGCCTGGGCCTCGACGAACGGGAACAGCGTCGGCGTCGACTGCGCGAAGCCCATGAAGACCAGGTCGTCGATGCCGGGCTTGAACATGCGCTTGAAGAGCGGGATCGCGTTGTCGGGAGCGCTGATGAAGCTCTCGTCGAAGAAGGGGAAGGTGATGTTGTAGCCGGTGGCGTAGACGATGATGTCGAAGTCGCTGGAGGTGCCGTCCTCGAAGTGGACGGTTTCGCCGTCCAGCCGGGAGACGTTGGGCTTCGGCTTCACGTCCCCGGAGGTGAGCCGCAGCGGCAGCTCGGCCGACTGCGTCGGGTGGGCCTCGAAGAACTTGTGGTTGGGCGCCGGCAGTCCGTAGAGCGTCGGGTCCGAGGCAGTGAGGAACTGCATCTTCTGGACCATCTTGCGCTGCCACGACAGCGGGATGTACGGGTTGGTCTTGTAGTTCATGTCGGCGGGCTTGCCGAACATCAGCTTCGGCACGATCCACGCGCTCGACCGCGTCGAGATCGTCACGGAGTTCTGCAACGACTTCTGCGAGAGCTCGACGGCGATGTCGGCGGCACTGTTGCCGATGCCGACCACCAGGATCCGCTTGCCGGTGAACTGCAGCGGCGTCTGCGGGTCGATGTAGTGGTGGGAGTGGATCGACTCGCCGGTGAACTCGCCCGGGAAGTCCGCCATCCGCGGGTCCCAGTGGTGACCGTTGGCGACGACCAGCATGTCGAAGTGCCGCGTGGCACCCGCCTGGTCCTCGATCTCCCAGCCGCCCTCGGGCAGCCGCTCGGCGTGCTGCACGCCGTTCTCGAACTCGATGCGCTCCAGCAGGCCGAACGCGTCGGCGTAGGAGTCGAGGTAGGCCTTGATCTCGGTGTGGTGCGGGAAGTCGGGGTAGTCGTCGGGCATCGGGAAGTCCTTGAAGGACAGCTGGTGCTTCGACGTGTCGATGTGCAGCGACCGGTAGGCGCTGCTGTGGCCGTTGGGGTTGCCGAAGGCCCAGTTGCCGCCGATGCGATCCGAGGTCTCGAAACACGTGTAGGGCACGCCGTAGTCGCCCAGCATCTTGCCGGCGGTCAGACCACTGATGCCGGCGCCGATCACCGCGGTGGTGGGTCGGCGGATGGGTCCGGACATGCGCGCTCCTCTTGTGGTCCGACGTGATGCACGGCACGCTAGACGCGTAATTGACACGCGTCAACTGAGGGAGTGGGCATGGAGCGGACCGCAGTCGTCATCGGTGGAGCATCCGGGATCGGGGCCGCGGCGGTGACCGCGCTGCGGGCCGAGGGGTACGCCGTCACGGTCGCCGACCTGGTCGCCACCGACGATGTGGTGGCCGTCGACGTCGTCGACGAGGCGTCGGTCGTGGCGCTCTTCGAGGGCGTCCTCGCCGACGCCGGCCGGCTCGACGTGGTCGTCAACACGGCCGGCGTCAGCACCCTGGGCCTGCTGAGCGAGCTCGCGGTCGACGAGTGGCGCCGCGTGGTCGACGTCTGCCTGACCGGGTCGTTCGTCGTGATCAAGCACGCCGGCCAGCGGATGGGGCCCGGTGGGTCGATCACCTCGCTGTCCTCCCTCAACGCCCGCCAGCCAGGGCGCGGCATGGGGCCCTACTGCGCGGCGAAGGCCGGGCTCTCGATGCTGACCGAGGTCGCCGCGCTCGAGCTCGCCGCCGCGGGCATCCGCGTCAACGCGATCGCGCCCGGACTGGTGGTGACTCCGCTGACGGCGCCGGCCATGGACATCCCGGGCATCGAGGCCGACTACCTCGCCAACACCCCGCTCGGGCGCTCGGGCACCGTCGAGGAGATCGCCGAGGCGATCGTCTACGTGACCCGCGCGGGCTGGCTCACCGGCGAGACCCTCGACCTCAACGGCGGCGCCCACCTGATGCGCTACCCCGATCTGCACGGGCACGTGATGGCCGCCTTCGGCTGAGCCGTGATCGGCGCTCGCCGCCCGCGCCGTAGGCTCGAGCGCGTGCCGATGACCTTGCGCCGTGCCACCCTCGCCCTGACCGCCTCCGCCGTCCTCGCCGCCGGGCTGACGGCGGGCCCCTCCGCGCTCTCCCAGACCGCGGACGCGCCGGCGACGACCGCCCGCCGCGGCCCCGACACGCTCTTCCCGCTGCAGGGCAACGCCGGCTACGACGTGCGCTCCTACGACGTCTCGATGGACTACGCGCCCCTGACCAACCTCGCCGACGCGGCGGTGACGATCCGGGCCACGGCGCGCAAGCGGCTGACCAGCTTCCACCTCGACTTCGCCGGCCCGACGATCAGCACCGTGGTCGTGGGCGGACGTCCGGCGGCGTACCGCCGCGACGGCGACGAGCTGATCGTCACCCCCGCGACCGCCGTGCCTCAGGGTCGGTTCACCACCGTCGTCACCTACTCGGGCGAGCCGCCGGAGTACACCGACGCCGACGGCAGCACCGAGGGCTGGGTGCGCACGACCGACGGCGCGGTCGCGCTCGGCGAGCCGGTCGGGGCGATGACCTGGCTGCCGTCCAACAACACGCCCGCCGACAAGGCGACCTACACCTACCGGATCAGCGTCCCGAACAGCTACGAGGTCGCCGCCAACGGCGACCTGGTCTCGCGCGACACGGTCGGCTCGTCGACGACCTGGACCTGGCGCTCGAGCGACCCGATGTCGACGTACCTCGCGATGATCGCGATCGGCCAGTTCACGATGACCACCGCCGAGACCACCTCGATCGACGGCCGCACGATCCCGATCTGGTCCTTCGAGGACGTGCCGACCGGGGCAGCGGCCAGCGCGAAGGCCCTGCTGCCCGAGGTGCTCGCCTTCGAGGAGAAGCACTTCGGCCCCTACCCGTTCACCTCGACCGGCCTGGTCGTCGACAACGCCATGGTCGGCTACGCCCTCGAGACGCAGTCGCGGCCCTTCTACCCGCCGGGCGGCGCCGACGACCTCACGGTCGTGCACGAGATGGCGCACCAGTGGTACGGCGACTCGGTGACGCTGCGCGACTGGCACGACATCTGGCTGGCTGAGGGCTTCGCGACCTATGCGGAGTGGATGTGGGACGGCGCCCACGGCGGCGACACGCCCCGCCAGCACTTCGACGACCTCTACGCGACCCCCGAGAGCGGTGCCCTGTGGCGCCCGGCGCCGCGCAAGTTCACCGACTCCGCCGACCTGTTCGGCAGCCCGGTCTACAACCGCGGGGCGATGACGCTGCAGGCGCTGCGGATGCGGATCGGCAACGCCGACTTCGCGACCTTCCTCAAGGCGTGGGCACGCGCCCACCGCCACGGCTCGGCCTCGACGGCCGACCTGGTGCGACTCGCCGAGAAGGTCTCCGGCCAGGAGCTCAGCCCGCTCTTCCGGACCTGGCTCGACGTGGCCGGCAAGCCGAAGGGCTACTGAGCCACGGCGTACGACGTCGCCGGCTTGAGCCGCTCGTCGGCGCAGCTCTGGCGACGCGCGACGGTCGTCGCGCTCATCGTGAGCTCGACGACCGCGCCGTCGGCTCGCAGCTGCACCACGTCGCCCTCGACCGCGACCAGCTCCACCTCGGCGAGGTCGAGCAGCTGGTGGACCGAGCGCAGGTGCAGGTCGGCGACCTGGGCCGCGGCCGGCCAGCCTGCTCGCCCGCGGCAGTGCTCGAGGGGGACCTCGTCGACCGCCAGCTCCTCGACCGCGGCGAGCGCCGTGGCCGGGTCGAGGCGACCGAGGGCGATGCCGCTCGGCAGCGCGAGCAGGGTGGCGGAGAACCGGTGCCCGCCGAGGTGGGTGGTCTCCCAGGTCGCCTCCGGCCACCGCCGGGCGAGCGCCGCGGTGACCGGTCGACCGAGCTCGGCGCAGCAGACGTCGCGGCGGCCGTTGGTGCACACCAGCCACAGCGGCTCGTCGTAGGCCGACCACGAGACCTCGCCGGCGAGCTCGGCCACGTCGTCGACCAGGGCCGTGCGGACCTCCGGTCGTCCGGCCAGCGACGCGTGGAAGACCCGGATGCCGGGACCCGAGGCCCCGCCGTGGCGACGGATCAGCTGCACCCGGGCGCCGGCCAGCTCGGGCGGCAGGTCCGGCAGGCCGGCCTCCGAGGGCGCGTCGCGCGACCACGGCCCGGGCTGCTCGACGAACAGCCACTCGGTGTCGGTCGGCGCCGTGCCGGCCAGCGGCTCCGCGTCGGCCTGGCTCGCAGGGGTGCACCGGAAGTCCATGGCGTCCATGCAACCACTCGACCGGGACCGGCCGGGACCCAGCCGGGGATCAGCCGGGGATCAGCCCGCGCCGGCGGGCGATGGCTGCTGCCTCGGTGCGCCCACCGGCGCCGAGCTTGCCGAGGATGTTGGACACGTGCACCGAGACGGTCTTGGCGCTGATGAAGAGCAGCTTGCCGATCTCGCCGTTGGAGCGGCCCTCGGCGACCAGCGCGAGGATCTCGGTCTCCCGCGCGGTGAGCGTGTCCGGGGCGCCCTCGGCCCGCACCGGCGACGACCCGAGGGCGCGCAGCTCGTCGAGCAGGGGCTGGGCGCCGAGCCGGCGAGCGCTCTCGCGTGCCCGGTCGGCCTGCTCGCGCGCTCCTGCTGCATCGCCGCTCGCCCGCAGCACAGCGGCCAGGGTGGCCCGGACGCGGGCGGTCTCGTGCACGTGTCCGTAGTCGTCGTAGAGCACGACCGCCTCGCGCCAGGCGTCGACGAGCACCTCGGCCGGCGGCGCCGCCACCCCGGCCAGCCAGCGTGCCCGCAGGGTCTCGGCGTCGAGCCGCTTGACCCAGGCCCGTCCTTCCGGGCCCCAGTGACCGGACGGGTCGGTGTAGCGCTCGAGGACCGTGTGACCGTCGGTGTGCAGCCGCTCGACCTGCTCGACGTACGACGCCCGCTCGCTCGCGGTCAGGCGCGGCATCGTATCGGCGATGATGCCGATCGCCGTCGCGGCGAGACGGATGCGAGCGCTGAACCACTCGTGCCAGATCTCGGTGAGCACGGCGACGGCCTCGGCGTAGATGCGGAGCACGGCGGCGAGGTCGTCGCGCCGACCGGCGCCGATCATCTCGAGTGCCCC
>WLIH01000182.1 GCA_009702305.1 Actinomycetota bacterium
CGTCGACGGCTTCAGCCACGCCCTCGCGGCAGGGTTCGACGTCATCGGCGAGATGGACGCCGACGGGTCGCACCAGCCCGAGCAGCTGCACCTGTTGCTGACGGCGCTGGGCGAGGCCGACCTGGTCATCGGGTCGCGCTACGTGCGCGGCGGCTCGGTCGTCAACTGGCCGCTGCGTCGCAGGCTGCTCTCCCGCGGCGGCAACCTCTACGTCCGGCTGCTGCTCGGCATCTCCGTGCGCGACGCGACCGCCGGCTACCGCCTCTTCCGCCGGCAGACCCTGGAGAAGATCGACCTGGCGAGCGTGGAGTCCACCGGCTACGTCTTCCAGACCGACCTGGTGGCCCGCACCCTCGGGGCGGGGATGACCGTGCGCGAGGTGCCGATCGAGTTCATCGAGCGCGAGCGCGGCGACTCCAAGATGAGCGGAGCCGTCGCCACGGAGTCGCTCAAGCTGGTCACCCGGTGGGGGCTGCGGGAGCGCCGGGCCCGGCTCAGCCGCAGCGCACGGCGCACGCGATGAGTCGTCGCCGTCGCGGACTGACATGGGTGCTGGTCCTGCTCTTCATCGTCGTGCCCGTGCTGGAGATCTACGTGATCGTCCAGGTCGGGCAGGTGATCGGAGCGCTGTGGACCGTGGTGCTGCTCATCGTCGACAGCATCATCGGCTCGTGGCTGGTGCGTCGCGAGGGTGCCCGCACCTGGCGTGCCCTGCGCAGCGCCCTCGAGAGCGGCAAGATGCCGGCCACCGAGCTCGCGGACGGGGCGCTCGTGCTCGTCGGCGGCACCCTGATGCTCGCGCCGGGTTTCGTCACCGACGTGGTCGCCGTCCTGCTGATCCTCCCGGTCACCCGGCCGATCTTCCGCCGGCTGCTGGGCACCGTCATCGCCCGCCGACTGCAGGGCGCGGTCATCATCCGACCCGGACACGGCACTCGCCCCGGACCTGGACCCGATGACGGGTCCGTGGTCCGGGGCGAGGTGGTCGACGACTAGGGGCCCCTCGAGAGGCCGTGGCCGCTCAGGCCGAGGCGTGCCGCTTCTTTGCGTTGGCGCGGTGCAGGTGGGCGGGGCCGATCTCGCCGCCACGCAGGAGCTCCAACCGCTCCTTCAGGATGTCCTCGAGCTCCTTCTCGGAGCGACGCTCGAGCAGCATGTCCCAGTGCGTGCGGACCGGCTTCTCGACCTTCTCCTCCTTGAGGATGCCGGAGGTGCTCAGCGCCTCGGCGCCGCAGCGCGGGCACTCCCACACCGCCGGGACGTCGGCCTCGACCGACATCGTGATCTCGAACTCGTGCTTCTGCGGGCATGCGTACCCGACCTGCTGACGCGCGGCGAACTCGATGCCACGCTCGTCCTCGAAGCTCTGGCCTCCGAGTCGCGCTCCACGCAGTGTGCGCTCCGCCATGAGGCACCTCCAGTCTGTGATCCCCGCGAGATGATGGGGTGTGATGATGGCCGAGGGTCGCGACCGACGATCGACCGTCGCGTCCAGCGGTCGGACGCGAGGGTTGACGATCACCCCTCGAAGTGTTCAACGGTAGCGAGGCACGCAAGATTCCGACAATCGCCCGCACGCGGGCCTGGGTCGGTCATTCACAGCCTGTTCTCAGGAAGCAGGCGTCCGGGCGGCGTCGGCGATGCCGCGGTCGGTGTCGACGCGGGCCAGGAGCACCGCGCCGAGCGCGAACAGCACGATCAGCGCGAGCAGCGCCGGCCGGTAGGAGTCGGTCCACTGGTGCACCAGCCCGAAGATGAGGGTGCCGACCCAGCTCGTGCCCCGCTCGCAGGCCTGGTAGAGCGAGAAGTACTCCGCCTCGCGGCCGTGGGGGATGAGCCGGCTGAAGTAGGAGCGTGACAGCGCCTGGGTGCCGCCGAGCACCAGTCCGATCGAGGCCGCCAGGACCAGGAACATCGCGATGTTGTCGGCAGGAGTGAGGTAGCCCAGCACCACGACCAGGATCCACACCAGGAGCCCACCGAGGATGGTCCCGCGGGTCCCGCGCGCCCGCGCGACCCGGGCGAAGACCAGCGCTCCGGCGATGCCGACGAACTGGACGACCAGGAACGCCGAGAGCACCGTCGACTTCTCGAAGCCGAGCTGCTTCTCGCCGTAGACCGACGAGGCGTAGATCACCGTCTGGATGCCGTCGTTGTAGAAGAGATAGGCCACGAGGAACGTCATGGCGACCGGGTAGCGCCGCAGGTCCTGCAGGGTGTGCCACAGCTGCCCGAAGCTGGCCCGGACGAGTCCGGTGGTCGCCGGCTCTCGGGTGCGCGCCACCGGCGGGCGGGCCCGGACGCCGCGCACCGGGATGATCGTGAACGCCGCCCACCAGACGCCGGCGCTGAGCAGGCAGATCCGCACCGCCAGCTCGGTGTCGTCGGCCATCACGCTGAGCAGCACGAAGTTGAGCGCCAGCAGCAGCCCACCGCCGAGATAGCCCAGGGCCCAGCCGCGCGAGGACACCCGGTCGCGGTCGTCGGGGTCGGAGATCTCGACCAGCAGGGCGTCGTAGATCACCAGGCTCGACCCGAGGCACAGCGTCGCGACCACCAGCAGCACCGCGCCGAGCTGCCAGCTCTCGCCGGTCACGAAGAACATCAGCATCGCCATCAGCGACCCGGCCCACGCGAAGCGACCGAGCAGGCGCGGCTTGTCGGAGCTGCGATCGGCGATCGCACCGACCACCGGGAGCACCAGCGCCGACACGATCGTCGCGGCCGTGACCAGGTAGAAGACCAAAGACCCCGCCGAGAGCCCCAGACCCAGCACGTGCAGGTCCTCGGTGCACTTGCGACCGGCGTCCTCGTCGGTCGTGAAGCCGCAGGCGGCGCGCTCGGCCACCGAGGTGAGGTACGGCGCGAACAGGACCGCGGCGACAGTCGTGACGTAGGCGGAGTTGGCCCAGTCGTACCAGTACCACGCCTTCTGCTCCGCGCGGCGCGAGCGCTGCAGCGGACCGAGGTCGGCGATGCTCACCGGGCACCCCCGACGGGGCCGCGCCACTGGCCACGCTCGACCAGCACCGCTCGCAGCACGTCGGTGCGGTCGGTGACCAGGCCGTCGACGCCGGCGTCGAGCAGCAGCCGCATCTCGTCGGGCTCGTCGACGGTCCAGACGTGCACGTGGGCGCCGGCGGCGTGCACGCGGCGTACCAGCGAGGGCGTCACCAGGCGGATCCGCAGCCGTCCGACGCGCAGCCGGTGCGGCACCTGGAGCGCGGCGACCCGGCCACGGGTCAGCAGCCGGGCCAGTCGGCCACTGGGGGAGAGGGCGAAGACGGCCACCTCGAGCGGATGGGCCGAGGTCGGGACCCGGCCCGCCGTGGCGAGCCGGAAGGCGCGCATCCGCTCGACCGAGAAGGAGCCGACCAGGATCCGCTGGGCGGCGGTGTCATGGGCCGCCACGAACGCTGCGAGGGCCGGGACGGATGCCTCGGACTTGAGGTCGATGTTGAAGCAGGCGTGCGGGAAGGCCTCGAACAGCTCCTCGAAGGTCGGCACCCGCTCGCGACCACCGACCTTCGCGTCGCTGACCTGCGCGTAGGACAGCGAGGCGATCTGCCCGGTGCCGTCGCTCACCCGGTCGAGCGACGGATCGTGGAACGCGACGAGGGTGCCGTCGCGGGTGACCCGGACGTCGGTCTCGAGATAGTCGTAGCCGAGTGCGACCGCGTGCTCGAAGGCGGTGCGGGTGTTCTCCAAGCCCTCGATCTCGGGTTGCGAGCCCCCGCCACGGTGCGCGAACGCCAGCACGGCTCCGGGCTGCTCGAGGACCCGGTCGAGATAGGGGTGCCCCGTCGTCGGTGACGTCACCTGGGCAGTATCGCCCAGTGCGGCCCGGACCCGAGGAGAACCGCCCGGCCGACCTGCGCTAGATGTCGCGGAAGGTCTCGATCGAGGCACCGAGCTCGTTGAGGCGCTCGGCGAGGTCCTCGTAGCCGCGGTGGATGACGTACGTCGAGCGCAGCACCGAGGTGCCCTTCGAGGCCAGCATGGCGAGCAGGATCACCACGGCCGGCCGCAGCGCGGGCGGGCAGACGACCTCCGTGCCGGAGAAGTGCGTCGGCCCCTCGATCATCACGCGGTGCGGGTCGAGCAGCTTGACCGATGCACCCAGCTTGGTGAGCTCGGTCAGGTAGATGGCGCGGTTCTCGTAGACCCAGTCGTGCAGCAGCGTCTGACCCGTGGCTACGGCCGCGATGACCGCGAAGAACGGCAGGTTGTCGATGTTGAGCCCGGGGAACGGCAGCGGGTGGATCTTGTCGTGCGGAGCGTGCAGCTCGGAAGGCTGGGTGGTGAGGTCGACCAGACGGGTGTGGCCGTTGCTGGCGACGTACTCGGGGGTGATGGTGTAGCGGAATCCCATCTCCTCCAAGGTGGCGAGCTCGATCTCGAGGAACTCGATGGGGGCGCGCTTGATGGTGATCGACGACTTCGTCACGATCGCCGCCGCCAGCAGCGACATCGCCTCGATCGGGTCCTCGGAGGGGGCGTAGTCGACGTCGACGTCGATCTCGCTGACACCGTGCACGATCAGGGTGGTGGTGCCGACGCCCTCGACCGCGACGCCGAGCTTCTGCAGGTAGAAGCACAGGTCCTGGACCATGTAGTTGGAGGAGGCGTTGCGGATCACCGTCGTGCCGGGGTGCAGCGCGGCCGCCATGAGGGCGTTCTCGGTGACGGTGTCGCCGCGCTCGGTCAGCACGATCGGCCGCTGCGGCTCGATCGCGCGGTTGACCTGGGCGTGGTAGCTGCCGTCGGTGGCCTTGACCTCGAGGCCGAAGGGACGCAGCGCGCTCATGTGCGGCTCGACGGTGCGGGTGCCGAGGTCGCAGCCGCCGGCGTACGGCAGGTCGAACGTGTCGGCCTGGTGCAGCAGCGGGCCGAGGAACATGATGATCGAGCGGGTCCGGCGCGCGGCCGTCTCGTCGATCGCATCGAGCCGCAACTGCGCGGGCGGCACGATCTCCAGGTCGTTGTCGTCGTTGAGCCAACGGGTCTGGACGCCCAGGCTGCCGAGCACCTCGAGCAGGCGGTTGACCTCCTCGATGCGCGCGACCTTGCGCAGGGTCGTGCGGCCCTTGTTGAGCAGGGAGGCGCACAGCAGCGCCACGCCGGCGTTCTTGGAGGTCTTCACCGTGATGCTGCCCGCGAGCGTGGTCGGACCGGTGATGCGCAGGTGGGTCGGGCCGGCGCCGAGCGACACGATCTCGGAGTCCAGCGCGGCACCGATGCGCGCGAGCATCTCGAGGGAGAGGTTCTGCTGGCCCTTCTCGATGCGGTTGATCGCGCTCTGGCTGGTGGAGAGCAGGTCGGCCAGCTGGTGCTGGGTCAGTCCGCGGTGCTTGCGGGCATCACGGATGAGGTTGCCGATGCGGCCCTTGTAGTCGTCAGCCATGCCGACCACGGTAACTCACATGTGAGATAACGCAACCGACGTCGGCTCCGCGCGTCGGCCCCGCTCGAGGCCATGCGACCGAGCGCGACCACCGGGGGAGTGACAGGATCGGCGCATGCGTGCCACCACCCTCCACGACGTCCGTGACATCCGCCTCTCCGAGGTCCCCGACCCCACGATCGAGCAGCCGACCGACGCGATCGTGCGGGTCACGGCCGCCTGCATCTGCGGATCGGACCTGTGGCCCTACCGCGGGGAGAACCCGATCACCGCGGGCTCGACGATCGGCCACGAGTGCATCGGCGTCGTCGAGGAGATCGGCAGCGACGTCACGGGCATCCGCGTCGGCGACTTCGTCGTCGTGCCCTTCGACCACTGCGACAACACCTGCGCGCACTGCCGGGTCGGCATGCAGTCGGCCTGCGTGAACCTCGGCATGACCGTCAGCGGCCAGGGGGAGTACGCCCGGGTCACCCAGGCGGACGGCAGCCTGGTGCGCATCGACCAGACCCCCGCCGAGGCGGCGTCGGCCGGCCTGGTGCCGTCGCTGCTCGCCCTGTCCGACGTGATGCCGACCGGCTGGCACGCCGCGGTCGCCGCCGGCGTGCGGGCGGGGGGCTCGGTCGTGGTCGTCGGCGACGGCGCCGTCGGGCTGTGCGGCGTGC
>WLIH01000183.1 GCA_009702305.1 Actinomycetota bacterium
CGCGCTCCTCGAGCTGGCGGATCGTGCGGATGACGGCCTGCTGGGCCTCCTCGACCTGCGTCAGGCGCACCGGCCCGAGCAGCTCGATCTCCTCGACCAGACCCTCGGCGGCGCGCGCCGACAGGTTGGCGGTGATCTTGTCGCGCACGGCGTCCTTGACGCCCTTGAGAGCGAGGGCGAGCTGGGCCATGTCGACCTGACGCAGCACCTGCTGGATCGAGCGGTCGTCGAGGGTGACGACGTCCTCGAACATGAACATCCGGCTCTTCACCTCGTCGGCCAGCGCCGGGTCGAGCGACTCGAGGCCTTCGACGATCTGACGCTCGGTGGAGCGGTCGGAGGAGTTGATGATGCTGACGAGCGGGTCGAGGCCGCCGACGCGCGACATCTCCGTCGGCTGGAGCATCGAGGAGAGCTTGCGCTCCAGCGTGGCCTCGACCGAGCGGACGATGTCGGGCGAGGTGCGGTCCATGACGGCGATCCGGTGAGCGACCTGGGCCTGCTGCTCCGGCGGCAGGCCGGAGAGCAGCAGGGCGGCCTTGTCCGCCGTCATGTGGGCCAGCACCAGTGCGATCACCTGGGGGTGCTCGTCGACGATGAAGGACCGCAGCTGGGCCGGGTCGGCCTGGTGCAGGAACTGGAAGGGCATCTGGATGGCGGCTGCGTGCAGCCGCTCGATGATCTGGGCCGCGCGCTCGCTGCCCATCGACTGCTCGAGCACCTGCTGCGCGAACGCCAGACCGCCGCGCGAGATGTGCTCCCGGGCGAGCATCAGGTCGCGGAACTCGGTGAGCACGCTGTCGGACTCGGCCGCGGTGATCGACTCGAGCCGGGCGATCTCGCCCGTGATCGCCTCGACCTCGTTCTCGTTGAGGTGGCTCAGCACGGTGGCGGCCCGGGTCTTGCCCATCTGGACGAGGAGCACGGCGGCCTTGCGGGCGCCCGCCCCGGTCAGGGTCGTCGGCATGTCGTCAGCTCCGTTCCGTCAGCCAGCCGCGCAGCAGCGCGGCGACATCCTCGGGCTGGCGCTCGATGAGGGCGTTGAGCTCGTCGCGCACCCCGTCCTCCTGGGAGCGCTCCGCCTGCTCGAGCGCGAGGGTCGAGCCGGGGCCTTCGATCGACTGCCGCGCAGCGGTCTCCTGGCGCAGCTGCTCGACGACGTACGTCGTCGCCTGCTCGCGCTGCTTGGCGCGACGGCGGCCCTTGAGCATCGCGAGCAGCAGGATCAGGAGCAGCACGCCGCCGAGACCCGCCTTGCGGATCAGGTCGTTGCGGGCGCCGGTCGCGTCGGCCGCCTTGGCAGCCTCGATCTCCTTCGCCGCTGCCGCCTCCGCGGTGCGGT
The DNA here is from genome assembly GCA_009702305.1 of Actinomycetota bacterium. Lineage (GTDB taxonomy): Bacteria > Actinomycetota > Actinomycetes > Propionibacteriales > Nocardioidaceae > Nocardioides. Next base: position 1,343 of record WLIH01000183.1, read on the forward strand.
CGAAGGGCATCGTGACCACGCTCATCGTGTCGCCGCGCTTCTCGTCGATGCCGATGGTGTCGGCGACCAGGTTGCGGATGTCAGCCGTCGAGATCGCCTTGGTGGTGGCCGAGTCGAGCACGACGCCGACGCTGAGGGTCTTGATCCCGCCCGGTGCGGTCTCGCTGCGCACGACCTCGCTGCCGACCGCACGATCGGCGGTCGTCTGCTTCTTGACGTAGGAGTTGTCCCCGACCGTCGTGGTGCTGCCCGAGTCCATCTGGCCGTCGGGGCCGACGACGCCGCCTGCTCCCGAGGCGGCGCCGGCGTCGGGGCCCGTGTAGGTCTCGGACGCCTCGCTCGAGGACACGACCGGGTTCTCGTCGTCGGGCGTGTAGCGGGTGGTCTCGGTGACCGACTTGGCGAAGTCGAGCACCGGGGTGACCTCGACGGTGGAGTTGCCGACACCGACGACGCGGTCGAGCATCGCCTGCAGGCGGTGCTGCAGGTCGTTGCGCACGGCCTCCACCTCCTGGTCGCGCGACGTCGCGTCGCTGCCCGAGCCGTCGTCGTTCGACAGCACCTGGCCGGCGGAGTCCGCGACCGTCACGTTGGCCGGGTCGAGTCCGTCGACGCCCGAGGCGACCAGGTGCACGATCGCCTGCACCTGGGAGGCGGTCAGGGTCGTGCCGGCCTGCGGCGCGACCAGCACCGATGCCGTCGTCGGGTCCTGGGCGTCGGTGAAGGGCACCTTCTCCGGCACGGCGAGGTGGACGACCGCGGTGTCGACGCCGTCGATCTGCTCGATCGTCGTCTCCAGCTCGCCCTCGATCGCCCGCTTGATCGTGATCGCCTCCTGGCGATCCGATGTCATCAGGCTCTGACCGTCGAGCAGGCTGTAGCCGCCCGCATCGCCGCTGTCGGAGGGCAGGCCCTCGCCGGCCAGGTCGATGCGCGCCTGGTAGACGGCGTCCTTCGGGACCATCACGGTGTTGCCGCCGTCGGCCAGCTCGTAGGGCACGCCCGTGGCGTCGAGCTCCTGCACGACCGCCGACGCGTCGGAGGCCGAGAGGTTGGAGAAGAGCGGCGAGTAGCTGGGCGTCGAGGCCCACCGGAACACCATGAAGCCGCCGAGCAGCAGCGCGGCCGTGCCGATGATGGCGATGACCTTCTGGCCGGGAGCAAAGGCGGCGAACGTCTGGCGGTAGCCCGCCAGGGTGCGCGTGATCGTGTCCTTCATCAGACCTGCATCCGCATGATCTCGGTGAACGCCTCGACCGCCTTGTTACGCACGGCCACCGTCACCTGGGTGGTCACCGCGGCCTGCGTCGCGGCGATGGTGTAGTCGTGGAGGTTCTCCAGCTGGCCCGTGGCGGCCTGGACCGCGAGGTTGTCGCTGGTGCGCTGGACGCCGTCGAGCTTCTCGAGGCCGTCGAGCACCATGTCGCCGAAGCCGGGGCCGGAGGAGCCGCCGACTCGCTGGGCACTGCCCGCGGCCGGGGTCGAGCTGACCGTCGGCGCGACGTACGGCGTGAAGCCGGCGCCGCTCAGGGCCTCGATGCCGCCGATGCTCATGAGCGTCCGCCGATCCCGATGGCCGTGCTGTAGGTGTCCTGGGCGAACTTGGTGACCTGGGCCGAGGCCTGGAAGCCGCGCTGCGCCATGATCAGCTCGCTCATCTGCGCGGCCATGTCGATGGCGGGTGCGCGGACGTAGCCCTCGGCGTCGGCGAGCGGGTTGTCCGGGTCGTGGACCAGCATTCCCTCCGGGTCGGACACCGCGATGCCCGCGACCTCGACCCCGCCGTCGGGACGGGCGCCCGCCACGACCATCTGGGCCTGGAACGCCGTCTGCGACGTCGCCACGACCGTGTTGGCGTTGGCGATGTTGCTGGCCAGGGCGTCGAGCCAGGTCTGGTGCATGCCGAGCCCGGATCCGGCGATGTTGAGCGCGTCGAAGGCTCCCATCACGCACCTGCCGCGGTGCGGATGAGGTCGAAGCGGTCGGTGACCGCACGCGCGACCATCTGGTACTGGAACTGCGACTGCATCGCCGCCAGCGTCTCCTTGCGCAGGTCGACGTTGTTGCCGTTCGGGCCGACCGGGGTGTCGGTCGGCAGCAGGTTCGCGCCGGCGCCGGCCAGCGCGTCGCCGACGCTCTCGCCGCCGCTGATCGCGGAGCGCAGAGCGCTCTCGAAGTCGACCGACGTCGCCCGGAAGTCCGGGGTGTCGATGTTGGCGATGTTGTCGGCGATGGTGCGCTGCCGCAGCGACAGGCCGTCGAGAGCGAAGCTCAGGACCGACGACACCGGGTCGCTGGCTGCGTAGATGGGTACGGACACGGCAGGTTCCTCCCGCGAAGTGCGAGTGTTGCCGGTCCGTCGGCGATGTCGAGCAGTCCCTGCTCGGGCGACTCATCGGCCTGCCGCGGGCCCACCTGAGCCAAATCCGCGACCCGGCCCAAGTTTCGCGACCCGACCCCGTGACCCGTCGCGAATGCACACGCAGACAGAGGTGAGCCGTCGCACGTTTGCGACGGCTCACCTCCGGTGGTCAGGCGAGGCTCAGCAGAGGACGATCGCGATCCGGCCGGAGCCGTAGCCGGCGACGTCGACGACGAGGTCCTCGCGACGTCCCAGGATCTGGGTGCGGGCGCGGGCGTCGGCGGGCAGCACGTCGCCGGCCAGCGCGGAGCTGTACAGGCGCAGGTGCGCGGCACCCGGGGCGTTGAAGGTCGAGGCCAGCACGTTGAAGACCTCCTGGAGCGCCTCGCCCATCGACGGCGAGAGGCGCGACTCCTCGATGGCGGCCTTCGCCTGGGCGAGCGGCACCAGGGCGAGCGCCGAGCCGGCGTACGCCGACAGGGGCAGGTCGAGCGCGACCACGGCCCGCACGACCAACGTGTCGTCGACGTACGACGCGACACTGGCGGGGTAGTAGGCGCTGACGGCGAACGGCGGCCCCGGACGCATCGATACGTCCTTGTCGAGCAGGTCGGTGAACAGGTCACGGACCTCCTTGGGCGCCGGCAGGTGGGTGGTGAGCGTCGTCATCGTGGGACCTCTCAGCGGACCAGCACCGCCGAGAGGACCTCCTCGAAGGCCTCCGGGGTGAACGGCTTGGCGATCAGGAACAGGGCGCCCGACGCGGTCGCGCGCGCCCGCATGTCCTCGGAGCCCTCGGAGGTGACGAACCCGAACGGGACCGTCGAGCCACCGGCGCGCAGGGCGTCGAGGAACTCGATCCCCGTCATCTCGGGCATGTTCCAGTCCGAGAGCACGAGGTCGGGCGACTCGGCGCGCACCACGCTCAACCCCTCGAGACCGTGCTCGGCCTCGACGATGTCGTGGCCGCCGAAGCCGGCCTGACGCAGGGTGCGGATGACGATCTGGCGCATCACCCGCGAGTCGTCGACGACGAGGATCTTCATCGGTGCTCTCCTTCGGCGCGCGGGACGCACACGGTGACCCGCAGCGGGTCGCCGCTCCAGGTCAGGTCGACCCGGCAGGCCTCCTCCAGGTGCGAGGTGGTCGAGATCGCGCCCTGGGCGACCAGCGGCAGCGACAAGGTGCTCGGTCCGGCCATCAGGCTCTTCACGTTGCCGCCGATCACGTTGACCAGCTCGCCGAGGGCGTCGGTGAGGTCCTCGGAGCTGCTCTCGTCGTCGGCGATGCCGAGCATCCGCCCGGTCATCGTGCGGGAGAGCCGGTCGCCGAGGGTCACGAGGACCATCGCCTCCCACGCCCCGGTCACGGTCACCGCGGCGGTCCAGCCCTCGATCGGACCGGGCTGCGGTTCGAACGCGGGGAGGATCGGCTCGTCGGAGCCGAGGAAGGTCGTCCAGACCTCCTCCACCACGGCGTACACGTCGTCCAGCGACGGCTCCTCGACGGCGATCATGCGGGCACCTCCTTGACAGCGAGCCCGAGCAGCTCGAGCTTCTCGACGATGGCGTCAGGGGTGAACGGCTTGATGACGTACTCGTGGGCGCCGGCGGCGAGTGCGCGCACGATCTGGCCGTGCTCGCTCTCCGTGGTCACCATCATCAGCGTGAGGTTGCGCCAGCGCGGGTCGGCCCGCACCCGGGTCACGAAGGTGTAGCCGTCCATGAGCGGCATGTTCCAGTCGATGAGGCACAGCTCGGGCTGCAGGCCGCCCTCGAGCAGGTCGAGGGCCTCCTGGCCGTTGCCGGCCTCGCTCGTCTCGAAGCCGAGCTCGGTGACGATCCGGCGCAGGATGGATCGCATCGTGCGGGAGTCGTCGATGATCAACGCGTGCATCTGGTCAGGCTCCTGTCCTGAGTGGGGCGGCGGCGTACGCCGAGGTGGTCGCGCGAGGGCGGTGCAGCACGACGCGGCCGGTCGTCTCGCGCACCCATGAGTCGTCGAGATCGAGCGTGGTCTCCGTGGATCCGAGCAGCAGGAAGCCGTCCGGGGCGACGCGGCCACTCATCCGGCGCAGGATGTCGCGCTTGGTGTCGAGGTCGAAGTAGATGAGCACGTTGCGCAGGAAGATGACGTCGAAGGTCGACGTCGGCGGGAAGGGCTGCGCGAGGTTCAGCTGCTGGGTCGTGACGACCTTGCGCAGGTCGGCGGAGACCTCCCACTCGTTGCCGACCCGGCTGAAGTACTTCACCAGCCGGGTGGCCGGCATGCCGCGGTTCATCTCGACCTGGCTGTAGCGACCGGCCGCGACCCGGTCGAGCATCGTGGTCGACACGTCGGTGGCGTGGATGCGGGCCGTCCAGCC
>WLIH01000184.1 GCA_009702305.1 Actinomycetota bacterium
CGAGATCGTGCTCTTCGACGCGCTGACCCGCGACGAGCTCGCGCACATCGTCGACCTGCAGCTCGCGCTGCTGGAGCAGCGGCTGGCGGTGCGCCGGATCAGCATCGACGTCACGGATGCCGCCCGGACCTGGCTGGCCGAGACCGGCTACGACCCGGCGTACGGCGCCCGACCGCTGCGCCGGCTGGTCCAGTCGGCCATCGGCGACCCGCTCGCCCGGCTGCTGATCTCCGGCGAGGTGGCCGACGGCGGCTCCGTCACGGTCGACCTGGGCGAGGGCGGGCTGGTCCTGACCCGGTAGTCCGTCACGAAATGGCTGCCCCCGTGCTGCCCGGACGACCACATCGTGACGGACTATCGGGGCCTGGCGGTCCGGGTCGGTCATCGGGTGTCTGGTGGAATGGGGGCATGAGCGAGACCGAGCCCCTGCGTCCACGGCAGGTGACCTTCGCCGCCTGGATGATCATGGCCGGCTCGGTGCTCGTCCTGGTCTCCGTCTTCGAGCACGTCGCGGGCCTGCAGTCGCTGGAGACGCGCGAGCGCATCGAGACGTTCCTCTCCGAGCCTCCCGGTGACGGCCTCGGCATCGGCGCCAACGCCGTCACCGACCTGCTGCGCACCCTGGCCCTGGTGACCGGCGGGTGCGCCGCGGCGGCCGCGATCCTGGGCTACCAGGTGCTGCAACGCTCTCGCAGCGCTCGGCTGGTGCTCTCGGTGCTCGCCGTGCCGCTCTTCCTGGCCGGCATGACCTCCGGCGGCTTCATGAGCGCGCTGGTCGCGGCCGCCTCGGTGATGCTGTGGTTCCAACCGGCCCGCGACTGGTTCGACGGCAAGGCCCCGCGCCCGGCCCCGGAGCCGCCGCCGCGTCCGGTCCCGGCCCCGGTCGCCGACCCACCCCAGTCCGGCCCGCCCCTCTCCGGCCCACCTGCGCCCGTGCCGCCGACCTATCCCGCCCCGCAACAGGGGGCCGCCCCCGGCGCGCCGCCGCCGTACGTCGGATTCGGCGAGGCGCCGTCCTGGCCGGCCGCGCCCGGCATGCCGGCGTACGCCCCGGCGCGCACCGCCGGCGCCCCGCGACCGCAGGCACTGATCTGGGCGTGCGCGCTGACCTGGACCATCTGTGCCCTGGTCACCGTCGGCATGCTGCTCACCTCGGCGGTGCTGGCCGCGTCGCCCGACGCCGTCTTCGACGAGCTCTACCAGCAGAATCCCGATCTCGCCGACGCCGGGCTGAGTCGCACGACCCTGACGACGGCGGTCTTCGTGCTCACCGGCATCTTCGGTCTCTGGTGCGTCGCGGCGTCGGTCTTCGCGGCGCTCGCCTTCCGCGGCACCGCCTGGGCGCGCACCGCCCTGCTGGTCTCGGCCGCGGTCGCCACCGTGCTGCTGGTCCTGACGGTGATCGGCAACATCGCGATGGTCATCCCGTTGGCCGCCTGCCTGGGGGCGATCATGTTGCTGCTGCGGCCCGAGGTCCGGGCCTGGCGTCCCCGCGGCTGACGCGACTGCGCGACGCCGGGTCTGCGAGGGTGGAGCCATGAGCGACCAGCAGCCCCCGCCGCCGTACGGCGAGCAGCACCCCTACGGCCAGCAGCCGTTCCCCCCGGCCCAGCAGCCCTACGGCCAGCAGCCCTACGGCCAGCAGCCCTACGGCCAGGCGCCGTACGGCGCCCCGACCGGACCGGTGCGCTACCCCGCGAAGCGGCCGGGCACGGTGACGGCCGCGGCCGTGACGACGATGGTGCTGTCGGTGCTCTCGACGCTGCTCTTCGGATTGGTGGCCCTCGCCCTAATCGTCGCGCGCGACGAGGTGATCGACGAGATCGACGGCGAGATCCGTGGTCAGGCCGGCTTCGAGGACCTCACGCCCGATGACCTGGCCACCGCGGCGACGGTCGCCATGGTGATCTTCGCGCTGTGGTCGCTGATCGCGGTCGTGCTCGCGATCTTCGTGATGCGCGGCTCCAACGTGGCCCGCATCCTGCTGGTGATCTCGGCGACCATGACGGCGCTGGTCAGCCTGCTCGGGATCACCAGCGTGATCTCGCTGGTCACCCTGATCGCCGGCATCGCTGTGGTGGTGCTGCTGTTCGTCGGGGGAGCGAACGAGTGGTTCTCCTCGAAGGGGCGCCCGCCGGCGCCGGCGTACTGAGGCTCAGCGTCGCAGGTCCACGGCCGCCAGTCGGTCGAGGGCCTCGGTGATCAGGGCCGGCTGCTTGCAGAACGCCCAGCGCACGAGGTGGCGCCCGGCCTCGGCGTCGTCGTAGAAGACCTGCGCCGGGATCGCGACCACCCCGGCGCGCTCGGGCAGGGCCCGGCACAGCTCGAGGCCGTCCTCCCAGCCGAGGTGGCGCACGTCGCTGGTCGCGAAGTAGGTGCCCTCGGGCGTCGTCGTGGGCAGCCCGAGTCCGCGCAGCCCGTCGCAGAGCAGGTCGCGGCGTGCGGCGAGGTCGGCCGCCAGCTGCGCGGGGTAGCCGGACGCGTGGTCGAGTGCGTGCGCGACGGCCGGCTGCAGGGGCGCGCCCGAGGTGAAGGTCAGCCACTGCTTGGCTGCGAGCACCGCCGACACCAGGTGGGCCGGCCCGCTCGCCCAGCCGACCTTCCACCCGGTGAACGACCACGACTTGCCGACGCTCGACAGGGTCAGGGTCCGCTCGGCCATCCCGGGCAGCGTCGCGATCGGCACGTGCTCGGCGCCGTAGGTCAGGTGCTCGTAGACCTCGTCGGTCACGACGACGAGGTCGTGCTCGATCGCGAGGTCGGCCACGGCCTGCAGCTCGCCGCGGGTGAGCACGGTGCCGGTCGGGTTGTGCGGGGTGTTGAGCAGCACCAGGCGCGTGCGGGGCGTGACGGCGGCGCGCAGCTCGTCGAGGTCGAGGCGGAAGTCGGGGGCGCGCAGCGTGACCGGGCGGCGTACGGCGCCACACATCTGCAGCATCGCGACGTACGAGTCGTAATACGGCTCGAGCAGCACCACCTCGTCGCCCGGGTCGACCAGGCCGAGCAGCGCCGCGGCGATCGCCTCCGTGCACCCGGTCGTCACGACGACCTCGCGGTCGGGGTCGAGCTCGATGCCGTAGTGCCGCTGCTGGTGGCGCGCGATCGCCGCCCTCAGTGCGGGGATGCCGATGCCGGGCGCGTACTGGTTGTCGCCGTGCTCCAACGCCTCGACCGCGCGGGCGATCACGTCAGGCGGGCCGTCGCTGTCGGGGAAGCCCTGGCCGAGGTTGACCGATCCGGTGCGCGCGGCGAGGGCCGACATCTCCGAGAAGATGGTCGGCCCGATGCCGTGCAGGCGAGCGGCGCTCATGGACCCAGCCCCATCAGGTTGAATGGTCGCGTGACCGCTGACGCTACCCTCGCCGCCGACATCGACGCCTGCTGCCGCCTGACCGGCACCTTCACCCTCCGCTCGGGTCAGGTGGCCTCGGAGTACTTCGACAAGTACCTCTTCGAGTCCCAGCCGGCGCTGCTCGCCCGGGTGGCCCGTCAGATGGTGCCGCTGCTGCCCGAGGACACCGAGCTACTCGGCGGCCTCGAGCTCGGCGGGGTGCCGATCGCGACGATGGTCTCCAGCCTGACCGGTCAGCCGTCGCTCTTCGTGCGGAAGAAGGCCAAGGAGTACGGCACCTGCAAGCTCGCGGAGGGACCCGAGGTCGCCGGACGCCGGATCACCCTGATCGAGGACGTGATCACGACCGGCGGCGCGGTGCGCGACGCGACGGCCGCACTGCGCGAGGCGGGCGCCATCGTCGAGGTGGTCGTCTGCGCGATCGACCGCAGCCCGGAGGGGCAGAACCCTCTGGCCGACGTCGGGCTCGAGGTGCGCCCGGTGCTGACCAAGGCCCAGCTGGACGCCGTCAGCCGCTGATCGCACCCTCGTCGGCGTGGCCGTGGCGGCGGTGCCGCACCCACTCCACGCCGAACGGGATGACGGTGAAGGCCAGGATCGCCAGCGTCACGTAGTCGATGTTCTCGCCGATGGCCGGGAAGGCTGCGCCGAGGAAGTAGCCCAGCAGCGTGATGCTCAGGACCCAGAGGAACGCGCCGATCGCGCTCCAGGTGAAGAAGCGGCGTCGGTCCATCATCGTGACGCCGGCGACCACGGTGATGTAGGTGCGTACGAAGGGCACGAAGCGGCCGATGACCAGCGCCTTGCTGCCGTGCTTCTCGAAGAACGCAGACGTCTGGTCGAAGTACTTCTTCTTCAGGATCCGGCCGTCGCGCTCGTAGAGCGGTGGCCCGAGCTTGCGCCCGATCTCGTAGCCGGCGACGTTGCCCAGGAAGGCCGCGATCGTGAGCATCGTCAGTGCGAAGACCAGCTCGAGCGGCTCGTTGCTGGAGCCGAGCACCTCGATCTGCTGGCCGGCGATGAAGAGCCCCAGCGCGAAGAGCAGCGTGTCGCCGGGCAGGAACGGGAAGAAGAGTCCGCACTCGACGAAGACGATCGCGAGGCTGATCCAGATGAAGGTGCCGCCGTACTCCATCTGGAGCCACGCCGGGTCGAGCCACTTGATGCCGAAGAGGAGGGGCAGCAAGTCCGGGATGACGGGCACGCGCCTGAGGGTACCCGCCCGAGGGAAGCCCACAGGCACTTATCTCCTAGTCTCGCCGCATGGACGTCGAGCGGGAGGCCGAGCCCGACCGTCGGGCGCCGTACGACCCGATGCCGCACGGTCCGGCCGAGGTGGGGGTGGGTCCGTGGCAGGGTCCGCGACCCGAGGGCGACCAGTACGACGACGAGCTGCTCGCCGGCGGTGATCGGCGCAACGTCGTCGACCGCTACCGCTACTGGTCGATGGAGGCGATCGTCGCCGACCTGGACACCCGCCGCCACGACTTCCACGTCGCGATCGAGAACTGGCAGCACGACTTCAACATCGGCACGATCGTGCGCTCGGCCAATGCGTTCCTCGCCGCCGAGGTGCACATCGTCGGCCACCGTCGGTGGAACAGACGCGGCGCGATGGTCACCGACCGCTACCAGCACGTGCGCCACCACGAGAGCGCGGCGGACCTCGCGGCGTACCTCGCCCCGCTCGGCGTGACCCTGCTGGGCATCGACAACCTGCCCGGCTCGCTGCACCTGGAGACGACCACCGTGCCGCGTCGGGTGTGCTTCCTCTTCGGCCAGGAGGGTCCGGGGCTCTCGGAGCGGGCCCGCGAGGCCTGCGACGGCACCTTCTCCATCGCGCAGTTCGGCTCGACGCGATCGATCAACGCCTCCGCCGCCGCGGCGATCGCCATGCACTCCTGGATCAGGACCTACGCCGACCTCTCCGGCGACACCGCCTGGCGCGGTTGACGTCACCTCCTCCCGGTGTCGCGTGGCTGGTCCTCTTGATCCGCCGCCTCGACGAACGAGGCTCCCTCCTCGGTGGTCGAGTAGGCGCGCCAGCGCCGTATCGAGACCTGGTGGCCACGCGGCGGAGGTCTCGATACACCGCCTCGCTGGCGCTCGGCGGCACTCGACCGACGAAACCCATCGTTGGTCGAGTAGGCGCGACAGCGCCGTATCGAGACCTGGTGACCTTCGGGCGAGGGGCGCGTCGGCGCCGGGGTCAGCGGGGCAGGTCGCAGGCGGCGGAGATGCGACCGCGGCTGATGGTGGCGATCAGGCCGAGCGTCCAGCAGGTGGGGCAGCCGCGCCAGGCGATGACGCCGGGCACGGCGAGCAGCAGCGCCCAGGCCGTCTGGGCCGCCAGGGCGAAGGCGGCGACGACCAGGACCAGGCCGATGAGGCCGCGCACCACATGGACGGTCACCGAGGAGCTCGCGAAGAGGTCCTGGACCGGGTCCGGCTCCGTGGTCGTGGTGCTCACGCCCCCAGCCTACGGGGCCTCGCCCGGGCGCAGGTCCGCGAGCAGGCGGCGGTGCACCAGCGTCAGCAGCGCTTCGCGCGCAGGCAGGTCGGCGAGCAGGTACGCGCGTCCGAGCAGACCGGACGGGGTGAAGGTGACGACCTGCTCGACGTCGCAGCCCGCGAGCGTGGGGCGTACGTCGGTGCGCAGCCGCACGCGCCCGGGTGCGCGCACCACGGCCTGCAGGACGAGCCGGTGCCCG
>WLIH01000185.1 GCA_009702305.1 Actinomycetota bacterium
GAACTGCGCCTCGAGCTCCTGGATGATCTTGCCGTTGCCGCGCACCGGGCCGTCGAGCTGCTGCAGGTTGCAGTTGACGACGAAGACCAGGTTGTCGAGCTCCTCGCGCGCAGGCAGGCTGATCGCGCCCAGCGACTCGGGCTCGCCCATCTCGCCGTCGCCCAGGAACGCCCAGACCTTCTGGTCGCTGGTGTCCTTGATGCCGCGGTTGTGCAGGTAGCGGTTGAAGCGGGCCTGGTAGATCGAGTTGAGGGCGGTCAGGCCCATCGAGACGGTCGGGAACTCCCAGAAGTCCGACATCAGGCGCGGGTGGGGGTACGACGGCAGGCCCTTGCCCGGACCGTGCTGCACCTCCTGGCGGAAGTTGAGCAGCTGCTGCTCGGTGAGCCGGCCCTCGAGGTAGGCACGGGCGTAGATGCCGGGCGAGGCGTGGCCCTGGATGAAGATCTGGTCGCCGCCGCCGGGGTGGTCCTTGCCGCGGAAGAAGTGGTTGAAGCCGACCTCGTAGAGGCTCGCCGACGACTGGTACGTCGCGATGTGGCCGCCGACCTCCAGGCCCTTGCGGTTGGCGTCGGAGACCATGACGGCGGCGTTCCACCGGATGAAGGCGCGGATGCGACGCTCCACGTCCTCGTCGCCGGGGAACCACGGCTCGCGCTCGGGCGGGATGGTGTTGATGTAGTCGGTGCTGCGCAGGGCCGGCACCCCGACCTGCATCTCGCGCGCCCGCTCGAGCAGGCGCAGCATGACGTAGCGGGCTCGGCCGCGACCGCGCTCCTCGATCAGCGCGTCGAACGAGTCGAGCCAGTCGTGGGTCTCGTCAGGGTCGATGTCCGGCAGCTGGGTGGGCAGTCCCTCGTGGATGACCGTCGCGGTGGCGACGGGGCGGGGCGTGCCTGAAGGGGTGGATGTTTCCTCGGTCACCCGGTCATCGTTGCACGGGGTGGAGCGGGGGAAAATCTACCGGTGAGTACGTCCGGATGCCGGTGGCAAGCGCTTGCAACGGCCTCTCGTCGGAGCGGCTGAGGTTGCGCAGGCACGGCATCTCCGCTGGACTAAGCCCACCTCGGCGCCACCCGGCGCCGATCTCGACGTACGGCTGGAGGACTCAGTGAGCTCGACCGCGGGTGGCGGGTCCACCCAGACAGGACCCCAGGACAGCGGCCCGGCCGCTCGGCTCGGCCTCTCCTCCGGCATGGTGGTCCAAGAGCTCGGCTGGGACAACGACACCGACGACGACCTGCGGATCGCGATCGAGGACGCCATCGACGCCGACATGGTGGACGGCGACTACGGCAACGTCGTCGACGCCGTGCTGCTGTGGTGGCGCTCCGAGGACGGCGACCTCGTCGACGGGCTCGTCGACTCGCTGACCGACCTGGTCGGCGGCGGCTCGATCTGGGTGCTCACGCCCAAGGTCGGTCGTCCGAACGCCGTCGACGCCGCCGACATCGCCGAGGCCGCGCCGATCGCCGGCCTGTCGCAGACCACGACGGCAGCGGTCAGCAAGGACTGGGCCGCGACGCGACTGGTCGCTCCCAAGACGTTGGCCTGACGCTCTCAGGGGTGGCGCCCTAGTCTCTCCCTGCCCGACCGCACCTCCCCAGATCGGACCAGCCCTGTCGTGTTCCAGAAGATCCTGACCGGCGCTGCCGCTGCCGGCACCAGTGCGAAGGTGCTGGGCCGGGCCGGCATCATCCGCCCCTACTCGCCGGTCGTCCTGGCCAAGCTCGCCAAGACGCTCAAGGACTGGGGTCCCGGTCCGGCCGGCGGCTTCGCATCGCTGGCGATCCGCTCGCCCCACGGCATCGGGATCATCGACGAGCTCGGTGAGCTGACCTTCGCCGAGATGCAGGCCCGCTCCAACGCGTTGGCGCGAGGCCTCGCCGCGCTGGGCGTGGGGGAGGGCGACGGCGTCGCGATCATGTGCCGCAACCACCGCGGCTTCATCGACGCCACCAACGCCGCGGCCAAGCTCGGCGCCGACATCCTCTACCTCAACACCGCCTTCGCCGGCCCGCAGCTGGTCGAGGTGCTCGAGCGCGACAAGCCGGCCGTCGTCGTCTACGACGAGGAGTTCGCCGGGCTGGTCGGCAAGGCCGACGTCGCGCACCGGGTGATCGGCTGGACCGACTCCGAGAGCCACGACGTCGAGACGATCGAGAGCCTGATCGCCGCCCACGACTCCGCCGACCTGACGCCGCCGCAGCGGCACGCCCGGATCGTGATCCTGACCTCCGGCACCACCGGCACGCCGAAGGGAGCCCCGCGCAGCGAGGCCGGCGTGGACGCCGCCGTGTCCCTGCTCTCCGGGCTGCCCCTGCGCTACGGCTGGCGCACCCACATCGCCGCGCCGCTCTTCCACACCTGGGGCTTCGGCCACCTGGCGCTGTCGATGCTGCTGGGCTCCACCATCGTGCTGCGGCGTCGCTTCGACCCGGAGTCGTGCCTCGAGGTCGTCCAGCAGGAGAAGTGCCAGTCCGTCGTGGTCATCCCGGTCATGCTGCAGCGGATCCTCGCCCTGCCGCAGGAGACCCAGGACGCCTACGACCTGTCCCTGGTCGAGGTGGTCGCCTCCTCCGGCTCGGCCCTGCCCGGCGACCTCGCGCTCACCTGGATGGACCAGTTCGGCGACAACCTCTACAGCACCTACGGGTCGACCGAGGTCGCGTACGCCGCCATCGCCGGGCCCCGCGACCTGCGCGCCGCGCCCTCCTCCGCCGGCCACCCGCCGTACGCCACCGTCGTGAAGATCCTCGACGCCGGCGGCAAGGAGGTCCCGGCCGGTGAGTCGGGTCGCATCTTCGTCGGCAACGGACTGCTCTTCGAGGGCTACACCGGCGGCGGCCACAAGGAGATCGTGGACGGGCTGATGTCGTCCGGCGACATGGGCCGCTTCGGCGAGGACGGACGGCTCTACGTCGAGGGCCGCGACGACGACATGATCGTCTCCGGTGGGGAGAACGTCTTCCCGCAGGAGGTCGAGGACTGCCTGGCTCGCCACCAGGCGGTCGTCGAGGTGGCCGCGATCGGTGTCGACGACGCGGAGTTCGGCAAGCGGCTGCGGGCCTTCGTGGTGCTGCGCGAGGGAGCCTCGGTGGGCGACGACGAGCTGAAGGGCTGGGTCAGGGAGAACCTCGCGCGCTACAAGGTGCCGCGCGAGATCGTCTTCCTCGACGAGCTGCCCCGCAACGCCACGGGCAAGGTGCTCAAGCGCGAGCTGCCCAAGGACGACTCCGAGGACAGCTCCGCGTGAGCGGTCTCGAGCTCGGCGGGCCTGCGCCCGACTTCACCCTGCGCGACCAGTTCGGCCAGGACGTCACCCTGTCGTCGTACCGCGGGTCCAAGGCGGTCGTGCTGCTGTTCTATCCCTACGCGTTCTCCGGGGTGTGCACCGGCGAGATGGCTGGCGTCCGCGACCGGCTCGCGGAGTTCATGACCTTCGACACCGAGGTGCTGGCGATCTCCTGCGATCCGATGTTCTCGCTGCGCGCCTTCTCCGACGCCGACGGTCTCAACTTCCCGCTGCTCTCGGACTTCTGGCCGCACGGCGAGGTCGCTCGCGCCTACGACGTCTTCGACGAGCGCAACGGGTGCCCGCGGCGCTCGTCGTACGTCGTCGACCGCGAGGGCATGGTGCGCTGGGCCGTGCACAACGCGATGCCCCAGGGCCGCGACCTCGACGAGCACCTGCGCCAGCTCGCCGCCGTGGTCTAGGCCGTTCGCCGATTTCGACGCGGAATTGCCCCGACCTCACCCGGTCGGGTGGAGCCGCTGCCTAGACTCGGTGGTGTTGAACCGCTGGTGACCCGAGACGCCAGCGGTTCAACTTCCATTTCGGGCCCGTGCGGCCCGTGCCGGCTGCCTCCTCTAGGCTGGTCCACCGTCCCGGGCGTGTAGCTCAGCGGTAGAGCCCCTCGCTTACAACGAGGTGGTCGGGGGTTCGATCCCCTCCGCGCCCACCGTCGGCCTGCCACGCCGTCCCGAGGTCGGATTTCGACCACGTAACAACTTCGTCAACTCTGGGCCCGAGTTGGGAGGCTCCTTTGCTTTCTGCCATAGTCGGTCGGGTTACACCCGTACACCGGCCCTCAGGTCGGCGCGTAGATTGGAGACTCGGGATGACCTCTGTCAGAGATGTATCACTACGAAGCGTGGGCGGTCTGCTGGCCCTCGTGCTGGTCGGATCGGGCGTCGGTGTCGTCTACGCCAACACCAGCGCCGATGAGCTCGCCGCCGGCGCCAGCACCGGCACGAGCACCGGGACCGGCACCGGCACCGGGACCGGCACCCCGTCGGAGCCCGAGGTCGACAAGAACGGCATCCGGATCGACCTCAAGCCCGGCCGTCGTCAGGTCGCGGGATTCTCCCTCAACGGCAAGCTGATCTCCGGGACCGTCGTGCCGACCAAGTCCGTCTACCGCAAGATCACGGCGCAGTTCTCGCCCACCTCGGGCAAGGCCGCCGGCCGGGCCAAGATCACGCGCAGCGTCTTCGCGCGCGGCGAGCGGGTCGCCAAGTTCAGCGTCGACAAGTACGGCCACCTGCGCTTCAGCACGCGGAAGGTAGATCCGCTGCTCGGCAGCATCGGCAAGGTCAGCGAGAAGGTCACCTTCAAGCTGACCTTCAAGCGCACGCAGAAGGTCAAGGGCGAGCTGGTCACCAAGACCCTCACCGTGACGGCGAAGACGCCGTTCAAGTACTGAGCGTCGCACCACGCACGACCTGAGGGGCCGATCCCGCTGCAGAGCGGGGTCGGCCCCTCGGTCGTGTGCCGGTCTCAGACGGTGAGCGTGGTCGCAGCCAGGAAGATCAGCACCACGGCGATGCCGGCGCAGATGCTGACCCGGTCGCGGATGGCATAGAGGATCGGGTCCTCGTTCATCTCGCCGCGGTGGGCCAGCAGCCAGATCCGCATCAGCCAGGCCAGGATCAGCGGCACGCTGAACCACAGCAGGCCGGGGGTGTCGTAGAGCTTGGCGGTCGCCTCGTCGCTGATGAAGAGCGTGAAGACGAGCACCGACGCGACGCTCGTCGTCACGCCGTACGACGACAGCAGCTCGAGGTCGTCGGCGCGGTAGCCGCGACCGACAGCGGTCGAGTTGGTCAACCGGGTGCGGTAGAGCTCGGAGACCCTCTTGACCAGGGCGAGGCTGAGGAAGAAGAAGCAGGAGAAGCTGAGCAGCCAGGTCGACAGCGTGACCTGCACCGCAGCGGCGCCGGCCACGATCCGGATCGTGTAGAGCACCGCCAGGGTCAGCACGTCGATCAGCGGCTTGCGCTTGAGCGCCAGGCTGTAGGCCGTCGTCACGACCAGGTAGACGACCAGCACGGCCGAGAGCAGCGGTGAGACCGCGAGACCGAGACCGAGGGCGGCGAGCGCGAGCAGCGGCCACGCGACCCAGCCGGCCAGCAGGCTGGCGGTGCCCGCGGCGAAGGGACGCGTGCGCTTGGTCGGGTGGTCGCGGTCGTTCTCGACGTCGGCGATGTCGTTGAGCAGGTACACGCTGGACGCGGCGAGGTTGAAGCTGACGAACGCCAGGACCGCCGCCACCACCGAGTCGAGCTCGGAGATCCGGTGGGCGCTGAGCAGCGGCACGAAGATCAGCGAGTTCTTGGTCCACTGGTGCGGCCGCAGCGCCCGCACCCAGGCTCGCGCCCGGTCGTGCGGACGGTCGAAGCTGTGTCCGGCGCGGGTCGTGCTGGTCGCCTTCGCGAGCAGGGCGCGGTCGCCGCCGACCACGTGGGCGACGGCGGCACGACGCCACACGGCGAGGTCGTGACGGTGGTTGCCGACGTACTCGAAGCCCTGCTCGCCGAATCGGGCGACCAGCGCGTCGGCCTTCGCCTCGGAGGACAGATTGGTCGTGGCGTCGGAGGCGAGGACCAGGTCGAAGATGCCGAGGTGGTCGGCCACCGCCTGCGCGGCTCCCTCAGCGCACGCGCTCGCCAGCACCAGGGTACGACCGCGGGCCTTCTCCTGTCGCAGCCAGGTCAGCAGCTCGGGGTGGTAGGCGAGGTGCTCGACGCGGACCGGCGCGGCGTCCCACAGCTCC
>WLIH01000186.1 GCA_009702305.1 Actinomycetota bacterium
AGGTCGTCTGCGCGCCGAGGCGCAGCGAGTTGTCCAGCTCGCGCACGGCGTAGGCGACGGTCAGCGGATGCGGCGGGTAGGAGAAGTAGACCTCGCCGTCGGGCTCGAGGTGGGAGGTCGGCTCGCCGTCGGTGACGATCAGCAGCACCGGCTGGGCGTTGGGATGCTTGCGGAAGTGCCGGTTGGCCAGCAGCAGGGCGTGATGCAGGTTGGTGCCCTTGTCCCACTTGGCGTCGAGGGCGGTGAGCTGCTCGATCTCCATCACCTCGGCGTGGCGGCCGAAGGCGATCAGCTGCAGCGCGTCGCCGCGGAAGCGGCTCTTGATGAGGGTGTGCAGCGCGAGGGCGGTGCGCTTCATCGGCACCCACCGACCGTCCATGGCCATCGAGAACGACGTGTCGACGAGCAACGCGACGCAGGCCTGGGTGCGCGCCTCGGTCTCCTGCACCTCGACGTCGCCGATCTGCAGGCGTACGCCGTCGGCGGTGGTGCCGCCCTCGGAGACGGTACGCAGCACGGCATTGGTGACCGTGCGGGTGACGTCCCACGGCTCGGTGTCGCCGAAGGCCCACTCGCGGGTCGCGCCGGAGCGCTCGCCGGCCGCACCGGCCTTGTTCATGTCGCGCTGACCCTGACGGCCCGACATCCGCTGGGCGACGTCGCGCAGCAGGGCCTTGCCGAGCTGGCGCATCGCCTTGGGCGAGAGCTTGAGCTGGCCGGACGAGTCCCGCTTGAGGGTGCCGGAGTCGCGCAGCGCGCGCTCGAGCTCCTGCAGGGTCCGGGCGTCGACGGCGGCCTCGTCGCCGAGCTGGCGGGAGAGGGCGTCGAGGTCGAGGTCGTCCATCCGGGCGCCGCCGTAAGACTGCGAGAGCTGGTCGGAGAGGGCGTCGAGGTCGGCGAGATCCTGGAAGACACCGGTGCCGTCGCCGAGGCCGAGGCCCTCCTCGCCGTCCATCCGCTCGGAGCCGCCCCAGTCCTCCCCCGGTCGCAGCGCCTGCAGGTTGCCGTCGAGCTGCGAGAGCGACTCCATCAGCTCGGGGCTGCCGAAGGCCTGCGAGGCCAGCGCGTCGAGCTCCGCGCGCTGCTCGGCGGTCATCGAGTTGCGCATCCGCTGGGCGGCGGCGGCGCGCTGGGCGAGCGAGTCGAGCAGCTCGTCGACATCTCGTGGGCGCTCGGGGAAGAAGTCGCCGTGCTTGTCCATGAACTCGTCGAACTGCTCGGCGGTGTCCTCACCGCGTCGGTGGGCGTCGAGGAGCGCGTTGAGGTCCTGCAGCATCTCGTTGATCGCCGCGCGGTCCTCGTCGGTGGCGCCCTCGAGCGCCTGCTTCATGCCGGCGAAGCGCTGGTCGAGCATCTCGCGCCCAAGCAGGTCCTTGATCTTCTCGTAGTCCTCCCGCGCCTGGCGGCTCTGCCAGTCGTACGACGACAGCTCGCTCACGGCGGCGGCGGTGCTCGGCGGCAGGCCTTCGAGCTGCATCTCGCGCAGGGCGCGGTCGCCGTCGTCCATCTCGACGTCGCGCGCCAGCTGCTTGCGCTCCTCGAGCAGCGCGCGGTCGAGGAGCTCGCGGACCTCCTGGAGGGTGCCGTCGAGGTTGTGCTTCTGCAGCAGCTCCCGACGCCGCTCGGCCACCCGGCGCGCGAGGTTGTCGAGGCCCGTGCCGTCCTTGCCGCCACGGCGCAGGAACTCCCGCATCGCGCGATCGGGCGAATAGCCCGCCATCACGTCCTCGCCGATCGCGTCGAGCGCCTCGGCGATGTCGACCGGCGGCGCCAGCGGGTCGCCGCCCTGGTAGCGGCCGTAGCTGGCCGCTCGGCGCGAGGTGTGCCGGTTAGCCATAGACGGTCTCGCCCCCGCCGGACTCCTTGCTGACCTTGCGGGCGAGGTAGAGGCCCTCCAGGGCGAGCTCGATCGCGCCGGCCCGCTGGCCGTCGTTGGTCGCGCCGAGCCGGTCGCAGATCTCGTCGTAGAGCTCGGACTCGCCCAGCGCCGGCAGACCGGTGAGGAAGTCGATCGCGGTGACCTGCTCGCCGGTGGTCACCATCGTGCCGCTCTCGAGAGCGTCGACCAGGAGCGTGAAGTCGAGGCCGCGGAAGTGGTGGCGCACCGCCTCGGCCGTGGCCGTCCGCAGCAGGTGGGTGAGGATCTCCTCCTCGCGGCCCTCCTCGCCCGACTCGAACTCGATCTTGCCGCCGAGCACGTCGACCGCGGTCTCGAGATCGATGACGCGGGCCACGGCCTGCTCCTCGCCCTGCCGGGTGGCGCGGTGGATCGCTGCGGCGGCGATGGTCTCCGCACCGGCGATCGCGAAGCGCGCCGAGACCCCGGAGCGCTGGTCGACCGACGTCGAGTCGCGCAGGTTGCGGGTGAAGCGCGCGAGGATCTCGACCAGGTGGTCGGGCACGTCGGCGACGAGCTCGGCCTCCTGCCGGATCACGGCGATCTCGTCCTCGAGCTCGGTCGGGTAGTGGGTGCGGATCTCAGCGCCGAAGCGGTCCTTGAGCGGGGTGATGATGCGGCCGCGGTTGGTGTAGTCCTCCGGGTTGGCGCTGGCGACGACGAGCACGTCGAGCGGCAGCCGCAGCACATAGCCGCGGATCTGGATGTCGCGCTCCTCCATGACGTTGAGCATCGCGACCTGGATCCGCTCGGCGAGGTCGGGCAGCTCGTTGATGGCGACGATGCCGCGGTGGCTGCGTGGGATCAGGCCGAAGTGGATGGTCTCGGGATCGCCCAGCGAGCGGCCCTCGGCGACCTTCATGGGGTCGACGTCGCCGATCAGGTCGGCGACCGAGGTGTCGGGGGTCGCCAGCTTCTCGGCGTACCTCTCGTCGCGGTGGCGCCAGGAGACCCGCAGCTCGTCGCCGTACGTCGCCGCGGCCCGCTGGGAGGCCACCGTGATCGGCTCGAACGGGTGCTCGCCCAGCTCGGAGCCGGAGAGCACCGGCGACCACTCGTCGAGCAGTCCGACCATCGTGCGCAGCAGCCTGGTCTTGCCCTGGCCGCGCTCGCCCAGCAGCACGATGTCGTGACCGGCGATCAGCGCGCGCTCGAGCTGCGGGATCACCGTGGACTCGAAGCCGTGCAGCCCAGGCCACGGGTCGCGGCCCTCGCGCAGCGCGGCGAGGAGGTTGTCGCGGATCTCGACGCGCAGCGTCTTGTGCACGTGGCCCGAGGCGCGCAGCTCGCCCACGGTGGAGATCGAGGGGGCGGGCGAGGGGGTGGGCGAGGAGGTGGGGGTCTGGTCAGCCGTCACGTGTCCACGCTACTCAGCAGAGCAACCAACTAGTCTCGCGCCCGTGGTGGTCACCCTGGTCGTCGTCTGCGTCGCGCTGATGCTGGGCCTCGTCGCGTCCGTGGCCCTCCTCCTCGACGTGCGCCGCCAGCTCGACGAGTCGCGCCGGCTGGTCACCCAGCTCGAGTCCGACCTCGACGCCGCCCTGCGACCCTCACCGCCGGCCTCGGCCGCCGAGCGGGCGATGCGCGCCGTCGTCGGCACCGCCGCGCGGGTGCGCACCCACGGCATCACCGGCATGCTCAGCGCCTCGATGGACGACCTCACGACCTGGGCGCTCGAGAAGCGACCCGACATCCTGCAGATGACCGCCGCCGACGGCACGGTCACCATCTTCTTCTCCGACATCGAGGACTCGACGGCCCACAACCACCGCCTCGGCGACCGGGCGTGGGTCAAGGTGCTCGAGGCCCATGACGCGGTCGTGCGCGGTGCCGTCGAGCGCCACCGCGGGCAGGTCGTCAAGACCGCGGGCGACAGCTTCATGGTCGCCTTCCGCGACCCGGTCTCGGCGCTGCTGGCGGCCCGGTCGATCCAGCGCACCCTGGCTCGCACGCTGGACCCCCGGCTGCGCCTGACGCCGGTGCGGGTGCGCATCGGCGTGCACTGCGGGCGCGTCATCTCCCGCGACGGCGACTACTTCGGGCGCAATGTCGCCCACGCGGCCCGGGTCGCTGCCCTGGCCGACGGCGGCGAGGTGCTGGTCTCCGACCCGGTGCGCGAGCAGACCGAGACCTCCGACGTCGAGCATCCGCTGGAGTTCGAGGCGGCGTTCGAGGAGGGCGAGATCGAGCTCAAGGGCCTGCCCGGCACCCATCAGATCTGGCGGCTGGTGGTCGAGACGTGAGCATCTTCGCCGCCGCGTGCCCGTGCGGCGCCGCGTCGTACGACGACTGCTGCGGTCCGCTGCACCGCGGCGCGGCCGGCGCCGAGACCGCCGAGCAGCTGATGCGCTCGCGCTACGCCGCCTACGCGCGTCACGACGAGGCTTACGTCTTCCGCACCTGGCACCCCCGCACCCGGCCCGACGACCTGACGCCCGACCCGGCCCGGGTGTGGTTGGGGCTGCGAGTCCTCGACCACGGCGTGGACTGGGTCGAGTTCGTGGCGTCGTACGAGCACCACGGCCACCCCGGGCAGCTGCACGAGCGCAGCCGCTTCGAGCAGCGCGCCGGCCGATGGGTCTACGTCGACGGCGACGACGTCTCCGGGCTCAGCGACCGTCCCTGAACTCCGGCGGGCGCCCTTCCTTGCGGGCCCGGGTCGCCTCCTCGAAGTTGTCGGTGAGCAAGCGCAGGTAGAGCTGACCGAGACCCTCGCTGGGCAGGTAGGTCTCCAGCGAGGTCGCGGCGATGCCGGCCTGCAGCGACTTCTTCGTCAGCTCGACGCCCGGCTGGGAGAAGCCGGCGATCCGTCGGCCGATCTCGACGGCTGCGACGACCACGTCGTCGTGCAGCGAGGAGACCAGGCCGATCCGCTCGGCCTCCTCCGCACCGACGTCGCGCCCGGTCAGCATGATGTCGGCGGCCCGGGTGGAGCCGACGGCCCGCGGCAGCAGGTAGCTCAGGCCGAGCTCGCTCGCGGTCAGGCCGTTGTTGATGCCGGCCGCACGGAAGTACGCCGCCGGGGCGGCGATCCGCAGATCGCAGGCCAGGGCCAGGCAGAGCCCGCCGCCGATCGCGGCACCGTTGATGGCGGCGATGACCGGCTGGTGGAGACGGCGCACGGTGAGCACGACCTCCTCGAGCAGCTCCATCGCCCGCAACGCGTAGGTCGGGCGCGAGGTGAGGCCGTCGATGCCCGGCGGCACGCCGGCCGACTCCTGGTCCGCGCCGGAGCAGAAGCCGCGCCCGGCCCCGGTGAGCACGACCGCACGCACGGCGTTGTCCCGGCCCAGCTCCAGCAGCGCGTCGCGCAGCGGCACCATCACGTCGAACGCCATCGCGTTCATCCGCTCGGGCCGGTCGAGGATGACGACCGCGACGGCGGGGTCGGGACGCTCGACCCGGACGAAGCTCATCTGGCCAGGATGACCGAGGAGCCGTGACCGAAGAGGCCCTGGTTGGCGGTGATGCCGACCCGGGCGCCCTCGACCTGACGCCCGGTCGCCTGCCCGCGCAGCTGCCAGGTGAGCTCGCAGACCTGCGCGATCGCCTGGGCCGGCACAGCCTCGCCGAAGCAGGCCAGCCCGCCCGACGGGTTGACCGGGATCCGCCCGCCGATGGTCGTGTCGCCGGCACGCAGCAGCGACTCCGCCTCGCCGCGCTGGCACAGGGCGAGGTCCTCGATCCAGTCCAGCTCCAGCGCGGTCGACAGGTCGTAGACCTCGGCCACGTCGACGTCCTCGGGACCGATCCCGGCCTCCTCGTAGGCGGCGTGGGCGATCGACTCCTTGAAGGTGCGCTCCGGCTCCACGCCGCCGCTGGCGTCGGTGGAGAGCATCGGCATGTCGAGCACGGTGTTGGGGAAGGTCGGCGTCACCGTGGCGACCGCCTTCACCGTGACCGGGTCGGCGAGACCGTGGCGACGGGCGTAGTCGAGGCTGCAGAGCACGACCGCGGCCGCTCCGTCGGAGGTGGCGCAGATGTCGAGCAGGTGCAGCGGGTCCGAGACGACCGGGCTCGCGAGCACGTCGGCCGCGCTGACCTCCTTGCGGAAGCGGGCGTAGGGGTTCTCCAGCCCGTGCTTGGCGTTCTTGACCTTGACCTGCGCGAAGTCCTCCATCGTCGCCCCGTAGAGGTCC
>WLIH01000187.1 GCA_009702305.1 Actinomycetota bacterium
GAGACCTGGGCGCACGCACTCGACGTCTACGAAGCGCTTGATGCCGTGCCGGAGCCGACCGACCGGGTCAAGCACGTCGCCCACCTCGGTGTCCGCACCCGCGACTTCTCCTTCGGCGTGCACGAGCTGACCCCGCCGGGCGAGGAGTTCCACGTCGAGCTGACCGCGCCGTCCGGTGCGAGCTGGACCTGGGGTCCGTCCGAGGCTGCGCAGACGGTGCGCGGATCGGCCTACGACTTCGCCCTCCTCGTCACGCAGCGGGTGCATCGCGACGACACCGACCTGGTCGCGGTCGGCGAGGACGCCGAGCGGTGGCTGAGGATCGCCCAGGCCTTCGCCGGGCCGGTCGGCGCCGGACGGGCCAAGAAATGACCGGCGCACCCAGTGACGTGCTGCGGGTCGGCAATTGCTCCGGCTTCTACGGCGACCGGCTCAGCGCCATGCGCGAGATGCTGGAGGGTCGACAGGAGGACGGGCGCGGACTCGACGTCCTGACCGGCGACTACCTCGCCGAGCTGACCATGCTGATCCTCGGCAAGGACACGATGAAGGATCCCGCCGCGGGCTACGCGCGCACCTTCGTGCGTCAGCTCGAGGACTGTCTCGGGCTCGCGCTCGAGCGGGGCGTCCGGATCGTCTCGAACGCCGGCGGCCTCAACCCGGCCGGCCTGGCAGAGAAGATCCGCGAGGTCGCCCGCGGTCTGGGCCTCGACCCGGCCGTCGCCCACGTCGAGGGCGACGACCTGCGGCCCCTGGGCCTGTGGGAGGGCGCGCTCACCGCCAACGCCTACCTGGGCGGCTTCGGCATAGCGGCAGCATTGACGCAGGGCGCCGATATCGTCGTCACGGGCCGCGTCACCGACGCCTCCGTCGTGGTCGGACCTGCGGTGGCGCACTTCGGCTGGACCCCGACGGCGTACGACGAGCTGGCCGGCGCCGTCGTGGCCGGTCACGTGCTCGAGTGCGGGACGCAGGCGACCGGCGGCAACTTCAGCGGCTTCCGCAGCCTGATCCGCGACGGCATGGACCCGCGCCAGCCGCTCGGCTTCCCGCTCGCCGAGATCCGGGCCGACGGATCCAGCGTCATCACCAAGCACGCCGGCAGCGGCGGCGCGGTCACCGTCGACACCGTGACCGCGCAGCTGGTCTACGAGATCCAGTCCACGCGCTACCTCAACCCCGACGTGACCACCCACCTCGACTCGGTCCGGCTGCGTCAGCTCGACACCGACCGGGTCGAGATCACCGGGGTCACTGGCCAGGCGCCGCCCGAGCGGCTGAAGGTGTGCGTCAACGAGCTCGGCGGCTACCGCAACCAGATCGAGCTCGTCGTGACCGGGCTCGACGTCGAGGCCAAGGCCGACTGGATCCGCGACCAGCTCACCCCGAGCCTCACGGCGCAGACGGTGTCGTGGAGCCACCTGACCGTGCCGGGCCACGACGCCGACACGGAGGAGGGCGCGTCCGCGCTGCTGCGCTGCACCGTGATGGACCCCGAGCCCGGACCGTGCGGCAAGGGTTTCACCGGGCCGGCGGTCGAGCTCGCCCTGGCGTCGTACGCCGGCTTCACGATGACCGCGCCGCCGGGTGCCCCGACGCCGTACGGCGTCTACCGGCCGGACTACGTCGACCGGGAGCTGGTCGCCCACATGGTCGTGCACGCCGACGGGTCGCGTCAGGTCGTCGCGGACCCGATCACCTTCTCCACCGTCGACCACACCAGCGGGCTGCGCCCGTCGCCGTACCCCGCGCCGGCCGACACGCTCAACCGGCGGATGCCGCTCGGCACCTTCGTGCACGCACGCTCCGGCGACAAGGGCGGGGACGCCAACCTCGGCCTCTGGGTCGCCCACGACGGCTCCGACAAGTACGACGCCCGGGTGACCTGGCTGGCCAAGCTGATGAGTCCGCGCAAGGTGCGCGAGCTGATCCCCGAGGCGGCCGACCTCGAGGTCGAGGTCTACCTGCTGCCGCAGCTGGGGGCCGTCAACGTGCTGATCCGCGGGCTGCTCGGCCAGGGCGTGGCCGCGTCCACCCGTTTCGACCCCCAGGCGAAGGGCCTCGGGGAATGGGTGCGCTCGCGCACCGTCCACGTCCAGGAGGGACTGCTGTGACCGATCAGCTGACAGCGAGTCACGAGACCGCATCGTCGAGCATCGCCGCTCTCGGCGCGGAGTTCGTGCGCCGCGAGGTCGCCCCCCACCTGCAGGAGTGGGAGGACGCCGGCACGATCCCCCGCGAGCTGCACCTGGCCGCGGGCAAGCAGGGCCTGCTGGGCCTGGCGTTCCCCGAGTCGGTCGGCGGTGAGGGCGGCTCCATGCTGGAGTCGCTCGACCTGCAGGAGGCGATGTTCGCCGCCGGTGCGTCCAGCGGCCTGATGGCGGGGCTGTTCACCAGCGGCATCGCCCTCCCGCACATCGCGGCGTCCGGCAACGCCGACCTGATCGACCGCTTCGTGCGCCCCACCCTGGCCGGCGAGCTGATCGGCTCTCTCGGCGTCACCGAGCCCGGCGGCGGCTCCGACGTCGCCGGCATCCGCACCACCGCGGTGCGCGAGGGCGACGAGTACGTCGTCAACGGCGCGAAGACCTTCATCACCAGCGGCGTGCGGGCCGACTTCGTCACCACGGCGGTGCGCACCGGCGGTCCCGGCCACGCCGGCATCAGCCTGCTGGTCGTCGAGCGGGGCACGCCCGGCTTCACGGTCGACCGGTCGCTGCGCAAGATGGGCTGGCACTGCTCCGACACCGCCGAGCTGTCCTACGTCGACGTCCGGGTGCCCGCGGCCAACCTCGTGGGGGCGGAGAACTCCGGCTTCTACGCGATCGCCGAGCAGTTCGTCGTGGAGCGGCTCGGACTGGCCGTGCACGCCTACGGCATCGCAGGTCGGGCACTCGAGCTGACGGCAGACTACTGCCGCTCGCGCGAGACCTTCGGCAAGCCGCTGATCGCCAACCAGGTGGTGCGCCACAAGCTGGTCGAGATGCGACGGCAGGTGGAGGTCGCGCGGATCTACGCCCGCGAGGTCGCCCGGCGCCACGCCGCCGGGGAGCAGGTGATCGCCGAGGCGTGCCTGGCCAAGCAGACGGCCTGCGACGCAGCGACCTACGTGTGCGACCAGGCCGTGCAGCTGCACGGCGGCGCGGGCTACATGCACGGCACCGAGGTGGAGCGGCACTACCGCGATGCCCGGATCCTGCCGATCGGCGGTGGCGCCACCGAGGTGCTCACCGACCTGGCCGCGAAGCTGATGGGCTACGCGTCGTGAGTGCCGCCGCCCCCGAGGTCCAGGTCGCCGCGCGCCGCGCGGCGATGCTCGACAAGCTCGCCTCCCTCGACGAGGAGCAGGCCAAGGCCGTCGCCGGCGGCGGGCCGCGCTCGGTCGAGCGCCACCACGCGCGCGGCAAGTTGATGCCGCGCGAGCGCATCGAGCTGCTCGTCGACGAGGGGTCGGCGTTCCTCGAGCTCTCGCCGCTGGCGGGCTGGGGCTCCGACTTCGCGGTCGGGGCCAGTGTCGTCACCGGCATCGGCGTGGTCGAGGGCGTCGAGGTGATGATCACCGCCAACGACCCGTCCGTGAAGGGTGGCGCCAGCAACCCGTGGACGGTCAAGAAGATCTTCCGGGCCTCCCAGATCGCCGCCGAGAACGGCCTGCCCACGATCTCGCTCGTCGAGTCCGGTGGCGCTGACCTGCCGACCCAGAAGGAGATCTTCATCCCCGGCGGGAAGCTCTTCCGCGACATCACCCGCAGCTCGGCGGCCAAGCTGCCCACCATCGCCCTGGTCTTCGGCAACTCCACCGCCGGCGGCGCCTACGTGCCCGGCATGAGCGACTACACCGTCATGGTCCGTGACCAGGCGAAGGTCTTCCTCGGCGGTCCGCCCCTGGTCAAGATGGCCACGGGCGAGGAGTCCGACGACGAGTCGCTCGGTGGCGCCGAGATGCACGCGCGCACCTCGGGACTGGCCGACTACCTCGCCGAGGACGAGCGCGACGCGATCCGGATCGGGCGGCGGATCGTGGCCCGGCTCAACTGGCGCAAGGCCATGCCGGGCACCCCGGCGTACGCCGAGCCCGCAGAGGACCCGGAGAGCCTGCTCGACCTGATCCCCAGCGACCTCAAGGAGCCCTTCGACCCGCGCGACGTCATTGCCCGGATCTGCGACGGGATCGGCTCCGGCAACGCCCAGGTGTTCGACGAGTTCAAGCCGCTCTACGGGCCTTCGCTCGTGACCGGGTGGGCGAAGATCCACGGTCGTCCTGTCGGCATCCTCGCCAACGCGCAGGGCGTGCTCTTCAGCCAGGAGGCGCAGAAGGCGACGCAGTTCGTCCAGCTCGCCAACCAGACCGACACGCCGCTGCTGTTCCTGCACAACACCACCGGCTACATGGTCGGCAAGGAGTACGAGCAGGGCGGCATCATCAAGCACGGCGCGATGATGATCAACGCGATCAGCAACTCGACCGTCCCGCACCTGAGCGTGATCATGGGCGCGTCGTACGGCGCGGGCAACTACGGCATGAACGGTCGCGCCTACGACCCGCGCTTCCTGTTCACCTGGCCCAGCGCCAAGTCGGCGGTGATGGGGCCGGCCCAACTGGCCGGCGTCCTCGAGATCGTCGCCCAGGCCTCGGCCGAGTCCAAGGGCGAGGTGTTCGATGCCGAGGGCTTCAAGGGGGTCAAGGAGATCGTCGAGGCCCAGATCGAGGAGCAGTCGATGCCGCACTTCCTCTCCGGGATGCTCTACGACGACGGCGTCATCGACCCGCGCGACACCCGCACCGTGCTGGGCATCTGCCTCTCGGTGATCGACAACATGCCGATCGTCGGCACCGACCGATTCGGGGTGTTCCGCCCGTGATCAAGCGAGCAACGACGTGCGAGGAACGAGCACGACGTGTGGGCGAGACGATGTCGAGCAAGACCCGCGACCGAGGCACGAGGTCGCGACGGGTGCGTCGAGACGACGTGAGGCATGAGGTCGCGACGGGCACGTCGAGGCCCTCGCTGCGCTGGCTGGGCGCCACCGAGAGGCGAGGCCGATGATCACCAAGCTCCTGGTCGCCAACCGCGGCGAGATCGCTCGGAGGGTCTTCGCCAGCTGCCGCCGCCTCGGCATCGAGACCGTCGCGGTGCACTCCGACGCGGACGCCGCCCTGCCCTTCGTCCGCGAGGCGGACCAGGCGATCCGGCTGCCGGGCAGCACCCCCGCCGAGACCTACCTGCGCGCCGATCTCGTGCTCGAGGCCGCCCGCCGCAGCGGTGCCGACGCGATCCACCCGGGCTACGGCTTCCTCTCGGAGAACGCCGACTTCGCCCAGGCGGTGATCGACGCCGGGCTGACCTGGGTCGGGCCGGCGCCGGACTCGATCGTGCGGATGGGCTCCAAGGTGGAGTCGAAGTCGCTGATGGCGGCCGCCGGAGTCCCGGTGCTGACCAATCTCACGGTCGAGAGTGCGACCGAGGCCGACCTGCCGCTGCTCGTCAAGGCGTCGGCCGGCGGCGGCGGTCGTGGCATGCGAATCGTGCGCACGTTGGCGGACCTGGCCGCCGAGATCGACATCGCCTCGGCCGAGGCTGCCTCGGCGTTCGGCGACGGCACCGTCTTCGTCGAGCCCTACGTCGAGTCCGGGCGTCACGTCGAGGTGCAGGTGCTCGGCCACTCCGGGGGTGTGCTGGTCCTGGGCGAGCGCGACTGCTCCCTCCAGCGTCGCCACCAGAAGGTCGTCGAGGAGGCGCCTGCGCCGCACCTGCCCCAGGCGGTCCGGGCGGCGTTGCACGAGGCCGCGCGTGCCGCTGCCGCAGCGATCGACTACCGCGGCGCGGGCACGGTGGAGTTCCTCTACGACCCGGTCGCCGAGCGCTTCTTCTTCCTCGAGATGAACACCCGTCTCCAGGTCGAGCACCCCGTCACCGAGCTGGTGCACGGGGTCGACCTGGTCGAGCTGCAGATCACGGTGGCCGAGGGCCAGCCGATCGACTCCGGTCTCGATGCGGTCGGTGGACGCTACGGCC
>WLIH01000188.1 GCA_009702305.1 Actinomycetota bacterium
AGCCCCAGCCCCGGCCACGCGAAGACCGCCTCGACCAGCACCGCACCGCCGAGCAGTGCCCCGACCTGCACCCCGAGCACCGTGACGGTCGCCGGGAGGGCGTTCGGCAGCGCCTGAGTGAGCACGATCCGTCGTCGCGAGATGCCCAGCGCGCGCGCCGTCGTCACGTACGGCGCCTCCATCTGCGAGCGCAACGACTCGCTGAGGAAGCGCGACAGCGCCGCGGCGACGGGCAGGGCCAGGCACAGGGCCGGCATCAGGAGGTACTGCACCGCGAGGTCCGGCCTGGTGGTGAAGCCCTGCGGTGGCGTGCCACCGGCGGGCAGCACGCGCACCACCACGGCGAGCAGCACGATCAGCAGCGTGCCCGTGACGAACGTCGGCAACGCCACCGCGATGGTGTTGAAGCCCGACAGCACCGAGTCGAGCCAGCGCCGGTCGGCGAGCACGCCGCCGACGGCCGCGAGCAGGGCCAGGAGCACGGCGATGACCAGCGCAGCCGCAGTCAGCACCACGGTGTTCGTCAGCCCGTCGCCGACCAGCGTGCTGATGTCGACCCCCACGACGTAGGACCGTCCGAGGTCGAACGTCAGCAAGTGGCCGAGCCAGCTGAGGTACTGCAGCGGCAGCGCCTGGTCAAGGCCGAGATCGGCCCGGATCGCCGCGATCGCCTCAGGCGTCGCGTCGGCTCCGGCGAGGGTGACCGCCGGGTCGCCCGGGATCAGCCGGATCGCGGCGAACACCAGGATGGACGCGAGGAACAGCACCAACACGGCCGACGGCAGACGCCTGAGGAGATAGCGGGTCATCTCACGAAGCCAGCCAGGTCTTGGCCAGCACGGGCTCGCTGCGCTTGGTCCAGGCGAAGTCCTGCACGTCGTTGCTGGTCACGCCCTGGAAGTAGGTCGTGGCGAGTTCGATGAGGAACAGGTCCGAGAGCAGGTCGTCGCTGAGCTTGGCGTACGCCGCGACCGCGTCCTCGCCCTGCGGGTCGACCTGCTCCCAGGCGGAGACTGCGTCGGCCTTGTAGGTGTCGTCGACGAAGTTGGACGAGTTCTTGTCGGCGTTGAAGGGGTAGGCCGTCACGGCGAGCGTGGACGGGGTGTACTGCGCGTAGGCGTGGTCGAGGATCCACAGCGCCGGGAACGTGCCGTTGATCAGCTTCTCGATGTGGTCGGCGTGCTCGTTGGGCTGCAGCGTCACCTTGATGCCGACCTCGGCGAGGTTGTCCTGCACGATCTGCGCGATCGGCTCGTGGTTGGCGAGCACGGTGGAGTACTCCAGCGGCAGGGTCGGCACGTCGCCGATCTCAGCCACCAGCGCCTTGGCGGCCTCCACGTCACGGGTGTACTCGTCGTTGCGCTCCGCGTCGTACGCCGGGGAGTACTCCGGCCAGGGCAGCGAGATCGGGTAGCCGACGCCGCGGTAGACCTCGTCGACGATGCGCTGCTTGTCGACGGCCAGCGCGATCGCCTTGCGCAGCCGCACGTCCTTGAGTGCGGGGTTGGTGACGTTGGTGCCGACGTAGGTCTGACGCTCCGAGCCCTCGAAGGGGTAGGTCGTGAAGTCGCCCGAGTCCTCCAGCGACTCGGCGTCGCGGTTGTTCATGCCGAGGATCAGCTGGAGCTGACCGGATCGCAGCTGCGAGACCAGCGACTGGGCGTCGGGCACGATGTCGATCTCGACACCGTCGAGATAGGGCGCGCCGTCCCAGTAGTCGTCGTTGCGCTCGAGCACGATCTTCGAGCCAGGCGTCCACTTCTCGAACGAGAACGGACCGGTGCCCACGTAGGTCTGGCCGGTCGCGTCGGCGTCGAAGGACTCCTCGTCGATGATCGGCATCACGTCGAGGAGGTCGAAGACGTTGCTGATCGGACGGTCGAAGGACAGCACCGCCTGGTGCGGGTCGGAGGTGTCGACGTCGGTGACCGCGGCGGCGGTGCGCTGGAACTGCACCGTCCACTTCGGGTCGGCCCAGGTCGCGATGCTGAACGCGACATCGTCGGAGGTGAACTCCGCACCGTCGTGGAAGGTGACGTCGTCGCGCAGGTCGAGGGTCAGCGTCAGGCCGTCGGCGGAGGTCTCCCAGTCCGTGGCCAGTCGCGGCTGCGGGTCGAGGCTGTCGGTCGGGTAGTCGATGAGGCTGTCGTAGACCTGGCCGATCAGGGTGTCGGTGGTCTGGCTGGAGTTGGTGAAGAGACCTGCGGGCACCAGGTCGGAGGTGGTGCCGACGTGCAGGACACCGCCGCTCTGCGGGCCTCCCGAGGTGTCGGCGGACCCGCCGTCGTTGCTCACCGCGGACTGGCAGGCGCTCAGCCCGGTGACGAGCAGGGCCGTGGTCGCGAGAGCGATGAGGCGCGGACGGGGACGTGCGGGACGTGCGGGCATGGCGGTGTTCCTGCTTCCTGGGTGGGGGTCGTCCGCAGCTGGGACGGATGTGGGGGAGGTGCTGACGAGGTGGGACGCGGTCCCGGTCGGTGGTGCCTCAGCCGAGGAGACATCGCTCGTCGCGCAGGTCGTCGTCCTGCTCGGCGAGCACGCCGAGCGGGTCGTCGTAGACGCGACGCAGCGCGACCGTGCCGGCGGCGACGGCCTGGATCTCACCCGACACACGGGTGAAGGAGATGTCGAGCGGGGTCGGTGTCGCGGTGTGCGCACGCAGGCTGGTGCGGATCACGTCGAGGGCGGGCGGGTACGCCGTGAAGCCCTGGCCGCACAGCACGACCCGGTCCGGGTGGACCATGTCGCGCACGATGGCCGCGACCCGACCGAGCTGCTCGGCACGGTCGCGCAGCAACTGGCTCGCCGCGTCGTCTCCGGCCATCGCCGCCGCGTGCACGAGCTGGATCTCGGGTCGATCGACGACCCCGGCCGCGTGAGCGGCCCGGGCGACCGCCTCCTCGCTGACGAGCGTCTCGAGGCAGCCCGTGCGCCCGCAGCGGCATCGGTGGTGGCCGCCGGTCGGGAAGTGGCTCAACCGACCGACCCGGGCGATCTCCATGCCGGTGGCGCGCTGGTTGGCCATCACGAAGCCGACCGTGTCGCGGGCGTAGAGATACAAGGTGGAGCCGGGCAGGTCCTCGGGGCGGTTGAGGTACTCCGCGGCGGCGATGGCCGGGATCAGCTCCCAGGTCTCGACCTCGAGACCGAGGGTGCGGCCCAGCTCGTCGCCGAGCTCGTCGCGGTCGTGGGCGACGTCGCCCCACGGCGCGACGAGGCCGGCACTGATCGCCATTCGCGTGGAGTCCTTGGCGAGCAGGGCGGTCAGCTCGTCGGCCACCCGGCGGGCCAGCTCGGGCGCCGCGTCGGCGGGCCGGGGAAAGGTGGTGCGGGCGAGCACCCCGCCGCGCAGGTCGCCCAGGGAGACCGTCACGCTCTGGCGCCCGACGTGGGCGCCGAGGGTGACGTGCTGGTCGACGTCGACCTCGACCGGCACGCTCGGACGGCCGATGGCCCCCTCGGGAGCGAGGTCGGGTCGCTCACGGAGCAGACCGGCCTGCGTGAGCGCGGTGACCGTGCGCGCCACCGACGACCCGCTCAGGCCGGTCCGGCGGGCGAGCTCGTCTCGGGAGATCAGTCCGGCTCGGCGGACGTGCGTCATGACGCGGCTCGGAGCGGGCCCGAAGGGACCCAGCGCCAGCACAAGCATCATCTCGTCGCCATCCTTATCTGTAGTAACTTGCTGAACTTACGATACCCACCCGAGATTGGGGCAAGTAAACCCCACCGCTCGCCGAGACGCCCGCCGGCGGGCGGGTTGTGATCACGCTGGTCGAAACCCTTGTCGGCACGACCGCTCGCCACGGACGCTGCCCGTCCCCCACCGCCCGTCCCGCGAGCCGATGCGCCGCGCGGACGTCACCTGAAACGGAGCTGCCGCCTTGAACCGTGAGGACCTGACCGTCGCCCGATCGGCCTCCGCACCGCCGGGAGCCCCGAACGTCGTGGTGGTCCTGCTCGACGACATGGGCTTCGGCGCGTCGTCGGCCTTCGGCGGACCGTGCCCGATGCCGACCGCGGAGCGACTGGCGGCGAGCGGGCTGAGGTTCTCGCGCTTCCACACGACAGCCCTCTGCTCACCGACCCGCAGCGCGCTGCTGACCGGACGCAACCACCACAGCGTCGGGATGGGCTCGGTCACCAATCTCGCCGTCGACGCCCCGGGGTACGACGCCATGCGCTCCCCGTCGAAGGCGACGCTGGCACGCACCCTCAACCTCAACGGCTACACGACCGGAGCCTTCGGCAAGATGCACCAGACACCGAACGCCGAGGTGACGCCGGCCGGTCCCTTCACGCACTGGCCGACCAACGAGGGCTTCGAGAAGTTCTACGGCTTCCTCGGGGGCGAGACCGACCAGTTCGTGCCGAACCTCATCGAAGGCACCACCTACATCGACCCTCCGGCCACCGAGGCCGAGGGCTACCACTTCTCCGAGGACATCGTCGATCAGGCCATCTCCTGGATCAGAGGCGTGCGCACCTTCGACGCGGATCGGCCGTGGTTCGCCTACGTGCCCTTCGGCGCCACGCACGCTCCGTTCCACGTGCCGCGCGACCGACGCGACCGGTTCCGCGGCGACTTCAGCCACGGGTGGGACGAGCAGCGCCACCAGACCCTGGCCCGACAGAAGGCGCTGGGGCTGGTGCCCGAGGGGGCCGAGCTGGCGCCGTGGGCGGAGGGCGCCCCGCACTGGGACGACCTGTCCGACGACGACCGGCGCGTCGCCGAGCGGCTGATGGAGGTCTACGCGGCGTTCGCCGAGCACACCGACGAGCAGGTCGGCCGCCTCGTCGACGAGATCGAGCGGCTCGGCGAGCTCGACAACACCATCATCTTCTACATCCTCGGCGACAACGGCGCCTCCTGCGAGGGCGGCATCGAGGGCACGCTCAACGAGATGCTGCGTCTCAACGGCCTGCCCGACACGACCGACCGCATCCTCGAGCAGCTCGACGACATCGGCGGGCCGACGACGTACCCGCACTACAACGTCGGCTGGGCACTGGCCATGGACACGCCCTACCAGTGGGCCAAGCAGGTCGCCTCCCACTACGGCGGCACCCGCAACGGCCTCGTCGTGCACTGGCCGGCCGGCATCGCCGACCCCGGCTCGGTGCGGCACCAGTGGCACCACGTCATCGACGTCGCCCCGACGATCCTCGAGATCGCCGGACTGCCGCACCCCGCCTCGGTCGACGGCGTCGCGCAGGACCCGATCCAGGGCACCTCGATGGCGTCGAGCCTGCGCGACGGCGCCTCGCCCGAGCAGCACGTGACGCAGTACTTCGAGATGCACGGCAACCGCGGGATCTACCACGAAGGCTGGACCGCCGTCACCAAGCACCGCACGCCGTGGACCGTCGGTCAGATCGAGCTGCCGTCGTTCGACGAGGACCGCTGGGAGCTCTACGACACCACGACGGACTGGACCCAGGCCCGCGACATCGCCGCCGATCACCCCGAGCGGTTGGCCGAGCTGCAGGCGCTCTTCCTCGCCGAGGCGGAGAAGTACGACGTCCTGCCGCTCGACGACCGCTTCCTGGAGCGGCTGATCCCCGAGCTCAGCGGTCGCAAGCTGCCGCCGAGCACGCTGACCCTCGACCCGAGCACGGGTCGACGGCTGGCCGAGGACGCGACGCCCAACATCAAGAACACGTCCTGGCGGGTCACCGCCCGGCTCGACGCGGCGGACGAGAAGTCCGACGGCGTCCTGGTCGCCCAGGGCGGTCAGTTCGGCGGCTGGGCGCTCTTCCTCCTCGAGGGCCGCCCGGTTTACGCCCACAACTACATGGGCGTCGAGACGGTGCACGTCACGTCCGAGGAGCGGGTGCCGGCCGGCGAGCACAGCGTCGAGGTCGCGTTCGCCTATGACGGCGGCGGCCTGGGCAAGGGCGGCCAGGTCACCCTCCGCATCGACGGGCGCGACGTCGCGACCGGGCGGCTCGAGCGCACCGTGCCCTTCGGCTACTCCATCGTCGAGAGCCTCAACGTCGGTCTCGACTGGGGCACCCC
>WLIH01000189.1 GCA_009702305.1 Actinomycetota bacterium
AACTCGCCTGGACGATCGCCCCGCAGGCGCTCGTCGGGCTCGGGCTGGGACTCACCGTCGACCAGCTCACCTCGCAGGCGATGCACCTGCGTGAGCCCCTGGCCCGGCACGCGGCCTGGACGATCGCGGCCCGCCACCTCGGGGTGGTCGTCGGCCTCGCCATCCTCACGCCGGTCTTCACCGCCGACCTGCTCGACGCCCAGGTCCCGGCCCAGGAGGCGATCACCTCGCTGGTGCTCGATGCGCCGCTGCTGCCCGAGGACAAGATCGCGGTCGCTCGCGCGCTCGGTGACGAGCTCGCGGGTCAGGAGGGCAAGGTGCCCGACCTGGGGGCGGCGTTCGACCGCCTGGCGCTGGAGCCGTCCGAGCGCCCGGCCGCGACCGCGTTGGAGCGCGACCTCACCGCCCAGCTGGAGCGAGCCGCCACCCGAGCCTTCCGTGACTCGTTCCTGGTGGGCGCAGGGCTCGCGCTGCTGGCCCTGGTCGTCGTCGTCGCGCCCGGCACCCGGAGGCACGCATGAGCCGCCTGGTCCAGGTCGCGACGATGCCCGCAGCTGCGGTGCTGGCCGTCGGCGCGGTGCTCGGCGTCCAGCTCGCGCACGGCGGCGGGAGCTTCGAGCCGCTGCGTCCGGCGGACGCCTGCGCCGCGCGCGTGGTCACCTCGCGGGCCGACGGCATCGACGCGCTCACCGAGCGCCTGGTGCTCATCGGCCTCGACGATGCCGCCTGCCGCCTGGGCATCAGCCGCGAGGCATTGACCCTGGAGCTGGCTCAGCCCGGCGCCCGCACCGAGGCCCGGAGCAACGCGCTGGTCGATGCCGTGGGCGCCGGCCTGCGCGCGGCCGTCGTCCGCATGCAGGACGACGGCACCCTGCCGCCCGCCTCCGGGCTGGTCGACGAGGCCCTCGACTCCGCCGACCTCAACGGCTTCGTCGAGGCGGCGATCCGCGCCGTCCCGGACTCCCTGGTCGACGCCGCCCTGAAGACCGACGACGTGCTCCTGCGCGCGATCGACGAGCTCGACCTGCGCACCCTGCTCAGCGACCTCGACGACGAGGATGCCCTCGACGCCCAGGTCGAGGAGGCGATCACGCAGGCGGTCAAGGACTCCCTCGCCGATCGCCTCCGCGACCTGCTCTGACGTCGCCCGGAACGACAGGACCGCAGCGCCGGCGAGCTGGCCTGCGGTCCCGGGTCCTGCGCGCCTGTAGGGATTCGAACCCCAAACCTTCTGATCCGTAGTCAGATGCTCTATCCGTTGAGCTACAGGCGCCCGTCGTGCGGTCCGGGCCAGGCCCGGCGAACGACTGGTCGAGGATAGCGGACCTCGCGGGCCAGACCGAATTCGCACCGGCCCGACGGCCGTCCGCAGCCCCGTGTGACCTGGGCCACCAGGCGTTGAACGATCCAATAGGAGCCAGTGTTAGACGCCCGTACATTCATTTCATCCTGGCCCGTAGTGGATCCCCATCCGGGTCCGGGAGCCCACCAGAAGTCGCCGACAACGATGCCGCGCGATCCAGCAACTCCACGACACACCGTCGATACGCTCGACGGCCGTCGGCGCCTTCTCCCGCGAGAGGCGACCGGCGCGAATGCGCGAGAGGGAACACCGCAGATGACCGCCGACACGCAGGCACCCACCCAAGCCCCCACGACCCACCAGGGCATCCTCGACTTCGTCCACGAGGTCGCAGCGATGACCAAGCCCGACCGCATCTACTGGTGCACCGGCTCCGACGAGGAGTGGACGGAGCTGACCCAGGCACTGGTCTCCACCGGGACGTTCACCCAGCTGAACCCCGCCATCAAGCCGAACTCGTTCTACGCGGCCTCCGACCCCATCGACGTGGCGCGCGTCGAGGACCGCACCTACATCTGCTCGGTCGACGAGAAGGACTGCGGGCCCACCAACAACTGGATGGACCCCGAGCAGATGAAGACCCTGATGCGGGGTCTCTACGACGGCTGCATGCAGGGCCGCACCATGTACGTCATCCCCTTCGTGATGGGCCACCTCGAGGCCGAGCACCCGATGTTCGGCATCGAGCTCACCGACTCGGCCTACGTCACCGCCTCGATGCGCGTCATGTCCCGCATGGGCTCGCACGTGCTGGCCAAGATGGAGGAGCTCGACGCGCCGTTCGTCCAGGCCGTGCACTCCGTCGGCCACCCGCTCGCCGAGGGCCAGGCCGACGTGCGGTGGCCCTGCAACGACACGAAGTACATCGTGCAGTTCCCCGAGGAGCGCGCGATCTGGTCCTTCGGCTCCGGCTACGGCGGCAACGCGCTGCTCGGCAAGAAGTGCTACGCGCTGCGCATCGCCAGCGTGATGGCGCGCGACGAGGGCTGGCTGGCCGAGCACATGCTCATCCTCAAGCTCACGAGCCCGGCCGGCGTGACGAAGTACGTCGCCGCGGCCTTCCCGAGCGCCTGCGGCAAGACCAACCTCGCGATGCTCAAGCCCACCATCCCGGGCTGGAAGGTCGAAGCCATCGGCGACGACATCGCCTGGATGCGCATCGGCGAGGACGGCCGCCTGTGGGCGGTCAACCCGGAGTTCGGCTTCTTCGGCGTCGCCCCCGGCACCAACGAGCACACCAACCCCCACGCGATGGCGACCATCAACAAGGGCAACTCGGTCTTCACCAACGTCGCGCTCACCGAGGACGGCGACGTCTGGTGGGAGGGCCTGGAGAACCCGCCCGCCAAGGCGACGTCCTGGAAGGGTGAGGCGTGGACGCCGGAGAGCGACATCGAGTCGAGCCACCCCAACAGCCGCTACTGCACGCCGATCAAGCAGTGCGACATCCTCGCGCCGGAGTTCGACGACCCCCGCGGCGTGCCGATCGACGCGATCCTCTTCGGCGGCCGTCGCAAGACCACCGTCCCGCTCGTCTTCGAGGCCCGTGACTGGACCCACGGCACGTTCCTCGGCGCGACCCTCTCGTCGGAGACCACCGCCGCCGCCGTCGGCGCCGTCGGCGTCGTGCGTCGTGACCCGATGGCGATGCTGCCCTTCATCGGCTACAACGCCGGCGACTACTTCAGCCACTGGATCAACGTCGGCAAGGACAACGACGCCGCCAAGCTGCCCAAGATCTTCTACGTCAACTGGTTCCGCCGAGACGACGAAGGGGGCTTCCTGTGGCCCGGCTTCGGCGAGAACTCCCGCGTCCTCAAGTGGGTCGTGGAGCGCATCGACGGTCAGGCCGCAGCGGTCGAGACCCCGATCGGCCACGTGCCGGCGCCCGGCTCCCTCGACGTCGACGGCCTCGACATGACGCCCGACGCCCTGGCCGCCGCGCTCGCGGTCGACACCGACGAGTGGCTCGCAGAGCTGCCCCAGATCCAGGAGTGGTTCGAGAAGTTCGGCGACGACCTGCCGGCCGTCCTGTGGACCGAGCTCGACGGTCTCAAGGCCCGCCTCGGCGGCTGATCCGCCACCAGCGACACCCTCCGACGGACCTCGTCCCCCAGCCGGGACGGGGTCCGTCGGCGTAGCGGGGCCGTGTGGTTGGATCGCAGCACTCGGGAGGGACGACGAGCGAGAGGAGTGGCGTGGCGACGTACGGACCCGACCAGCGCGCACTCTTCGAGTCCCGCTCCAGCGCCCTCTACGAAGAGCTGGTCAGCGCCGGCTCCTTCGCCCTGACCGACGAGCGGCTGCAGGACGGCGCCGAGCTGCGACCGGCCTTCGACCTGCTCGTCGACCTCGGGCTGGTCGTGCTCGACCCGGAGGGCGAGCACTGGGTGGCCGAGGACCCCTCCAGCATCCAGGGCCGGATCGTGGCGCCGCTGAGCCAGGAGGGCACCCGCCTGCTCGACGAGTCGACGCAGTGGGCCAAGGCCTTCGGCAGCCTGAGCCAGGCCTGGCGCCGCTCCCCTGCGGCGACCGACCGCGGACCGATCGCCTACCTGCGCGATGCGGCGATCGGGCCCTACCTCAACGCCCTGGTCGCCGACGTCGAGGAGGAGCTGCTCACCGCTCAGCCCCAGACCGGCCGCGACGCCGCGAGCCTGGCCGCCGCGGCCCTGCGCGACACCGCAGCGCTCGAGCGCGGAGTCAGGATGCGCACCCTCTACCAGCACAGCGCCCGCCGCAGCTCGGTCACGCACACCTACGTCGCCGCGGTCACCGCCCGCGGAGCCGAGGTGCGCACGCTCGACGAGTTCTTCAACCGGATGATCGTCGTCGACCGCCGGGTCGCGGTGATCCCGGCCGGTGACGACCTCCGGGTCGCGGTCGCCGTGCGCGAGCCGTCGGTGGTGGCCTACCTGGTCGACGTCTTCGAGCGCGCGTGGGAGCGCGGGCGGCCGTACACCAACAAGGACACCTCGATGATGCGCGACATCGCCGTGGAGCAGCGGGCGATGACGATCCGGATGCTGATCGAGGGGCACGCCGATCCGCAGAGCGCCAAGCGCCTGGGCGTCAGCCCCCGCACGTACGCCGGCTACGTCGCCGACCTCAAAGAGGAGTACGAGGCCGAGACCCGCTTCCAGCTGGGCTACGTCATGGGCCAGCGCGGCGTCTCCGGCACCGAGCGCACCACCGACACCCCGACCGACTGACCAGCCGACTGAGCACCCGACCGGGCAGCCGACCGGGCAGCCGACCGAGCAGCCGACCGAGCACCCGACCGGGCAGCCGACGACGGCCCGGACGCATCGAGGGCAGCGACCGCGTGGTCGCTGCCCTCGTGGAGAAGACGGATCCGACGGATCGGATCTGGGATCCGAGCACCTGGGGGGTGAGCTCGCTCCACGCCTTCCCTGTCGCGAGCCGCCGAGCGTGTCGGGCGGCCGCGCGTCACTGCCTCCTGCGTGTTACTTCCTGCTGCCGCAGTAGCCGCCGCAGCCCCAACTGGTGTCGGCCTGCGCCGGCGCACCGATGCTGACGAGGCCGGCGGTCATCGCGGTCGCCGCGACGAGGAGAGTCATCTTGCGCACGTGCTTCATGTGTCTTCACTCCTGACAAGGGACCCACGGAAAGGTCCGTGGGAGCAGTGTCGGTGCACTACCCACCGGGTGTCGCCACCAAACCTGGGCCACCTTCGTGCATTGCACAAACCTGCAACCGGGCTCGGCCCTGACGCAGCTCGGCCCCCTGCGGCTGGTGAGCCGGAGGGGGCCGAGCGGGCGGCGGAGGCGGCGGGATTTGAACCCGCGAGAGGGTTGTAGCCCTCAACCCGCTTAGCAGGCGGGCGCCATAGACCGGACTAGGCGACGCCTCCGCGGAGAAGGTTACAAGGAGCTCCCGGTCGGCGACCAATCAGGCCGGATCGGCTCAGGACCCGCCCAGGGGGCGCAGACCCTGACCGTCGCGCAGCCGACGCTGCAGCTCGCGCACGAACTGGTCGCGGTCCACCGCGAGGGCCTGCACGGGGATGCTGGTGGTGCGCCCGTCGCGCAGCCGCAGCACGACGCACGCGATGCCGTGCGGCGTCGCGGTCGCGGCGTCCTCGACGTCCTTCCACCGGGCCTGCTTGACGCCGGCGCCCCGCACCAGGTGCACGGTGTAGCCGTCGGCGTCGACGTGCAGGATGCTCGCGCGGGCCCGCAGCCACCAGCCGAGCACGAAGACACCGACGACGCCGAGCACCAGCAGCACGACGAGGAGGTCGCCGGAGAGACCGGCCAGCGCCACGACGGCCGTGCCGACGAACATCACCACGGCGACCAGCACCAGGGCGAGGCCGACGAAGCGGGCGGCGAAGGCACCGTGCATCCGGTAGTCGTGCGGCGTGGGCAGGGGGTCGGTCGCGGACATGGGGTCGATTCTCCCCGGCCCTTGTGATCGGCCCGACGCAGGTCCATGCTCGAAGACCCCGGCCGCGCCGGGACCCGTCCTCCGGAGGTCGCCATGACCCAGTTGATGCCCGAGATGACCACCGCGCTGCGCGACCTCGACACCGCGCTGGACGCCCCGCACGCCACCGATCCCGACGTGCGCAGCTGGCGGTGGAGCGTGCGCAAGCAGCTCAGCGTGGTGCGCGACGCCC